>JAGACY010000310.1 GCA_017613855.1 Pseudomonadota bacterium | reverse complement strand
CTATAAGCTATAAGCTATAAGCTAATTCCATATCCACGCTGGTTAGACATAGCCAAAAACTATACAAAGTTGAGCAATTCTATCATCTTTTTCAGCGTTATAAGTTTGGGATGTTCTGGCAGAACGGCATGTTCAAGTGACCAGGTGGCACAATGCGGTATATATGCTGCCCATCCCCCTAGTTCCAGAACGGGGAGAATATCTGATTTAGGAGAATTGCCGACCATCATAAAATGCTCGATATCTATATTTTCATGTTTTAAAAGGCGCTGATACGAAGCTTTATCTTTATTATCGAGAGTGAAATAATCCATCGATTTATCGAGCGGCGACAGATCAAATTTTCGCTGTTGTTCGTTCAATTCACCTTTTGTAATAATAATAACTCTGTAATTCTTTTTTAATTGTTCGATGGTTTCCAGTACACCGGGAAACATAATAATAGGAACTTGAAATAAAGTTCTTCCGATATCAATGATTTTTAAGATGATATCATTGGATATATTGGGATTGATAGCAATTGCTGTTTCAATCATTGAAATGGTCATGGCTTTTGCGCCATAACCCAGGGTATCCATGTTTTTGATTTCTATTTGGGTAAAAATGTCTTCTATCTTGTCGGGTTCAGACGCGTTGAGTAAATCCTGAAAATCGGTCTGAACTTTTCCATAGAATAAGCCATTTTCCCAAAGTGTGTCATCCGCGTCGAAACCAATACATTGAATCCCCTGGATCTTTGCCATGTTGTTTTCCTATGATGAGTGACGCGCTTTGTCTGCCATTGTGGATCGCACAACATCCGCACTGGTCAGAGCTTCGATTTCTGCTTCAGATAATAGCTTAAGTTCAAGCAATTTATCGCGTATGGATTTTCCTTCATGGATAGCATCAATACCAATCTGGCAGGCCCGATCATATCCGATTCTTGCGACCATGGCTGTAATTAATGCAGTCGAAGAGGCGACGCCTGCACGACATTTATCGACATTTGCCATAATTCCGCGGATACAGAATTCAGTAAGCATTTTACAGGCTTTTGCAAGCATATCGAGATCATTTAACAGACAGTCGGCAATCAACGGAAGGAACGCATTGAGTTCGAGATTGCCTTGACTGGTTGCATACGTAATGGCCGTATCGTGACCGATAACAGTGAAGCAGGCCTGAGTCATGGCTTCGGGAATGACAGGATTGACCTTGCCCGGCATAATGGAGCTTCCAGCCTGTCGCGGAGGCAGCATAATTTCGGCAATACCGGCCTGTGGACCTGATGACATGAAACGCAAATCGGTAGACATTTTGAGCAGAGAAACAGCCAGTGTCTTAAGGATGCCGCTGACATAAGCAGAATCATCCAGATTTTGAGTACCATCGATCAGATCATCTGTCTGTGAGAGGTCAATACCGGTAATTTCGGCGAGTGCTGGAACGACATTTTCGACATATTCATGTGAAGCACTGACACAAGTACCAATAGCCGTGCCGCCCAAATTGACTTTCAGCAAAGCCTTTCGAGCCTGTACCATACGAGCAAAATCACGGAAAAGTGCTTCCGCATACGCTTTGAATTCGAACCCCAGAGTCGTGAGAACCGCATCCTGGTATTGTGTACGACCAACCTTGACAATATCCTTGAATTCTTCGGCTTTTTGGCGAAGTGTGAGTTCAAGTGACTTCAGATGGGGCAGAAACATGTCGATTTGACGTATTAAGGCGACTTTGTAAGCCGTCGGGCACACGTCATTCGTGGATTGCTGGTAATTGATATCATCCAGCGGAGAAACGCGCGAATACGTGCCATAGGGAAGTCCCAGAATTTCGAGGGCACGATTGGCAATGACTTCGTTGGCATTCATATTCAGAGAAGTGCCCGCGCCTCCCTGCAAAGGATCGATAATAAAGGCGTCATCATGCTTTCCCTGGGCAGTTTCAACACAAGCTGCCTCAATGGCATCTGCCTTGGCTGCATCATCCTTCCATGCCCCGAGTTTGCGCGACGTACGTGCACAAGCATGTTTAACATCCCCCATGGCGTGAATCCATGCAGGATGAACTCTACGTCCTGTAAGTGAAAAATTCTCAGCGCTGCGTGCTGTATGAACACCGTATAAAGCATTCTCAGGAACGGAATATTCCCCTAATAAATCGTGCTCAGTTCGAAATCCCATAATTATCTCCTTCAATATGTGGGAAAACCTCCCACCTTTATTATCATAACTGATTCGGATTGACATGACAAACAATCATGCGCATACAAATGTATGAAATGAATTTTGGTTGTGGGATATTCCTTGCATTTCCAATATATTCGGCGATAATTTAGAGTAGTGAGGTACGCCGATGACACACGAAATAAAGCAAAATCAGGTGCCGGCCTCAAATCACATGACGGATTCCGGCGAAATGCCATCCATCACCTCCGATGAAGCATGGTTTACGATGAATGCGCAACGCATGCGAAGCGATAGCGAGCGTTTGGCGCGTATCGAAGAACAGTTGGATGCTTTCAAGAAAATTGCCATTACGATCGGATCTGATGCAAGCATTGAAGCCGTTTTGCGCCAAATCTGCGACAAAACCAAGCAGCTCATGCGTGCCGAAAGGACGACGATCTTTCTCGTGGAGCATGATGAGCGTCTGGGCGATTGTCTGAATTCTGTGATTGCCGAAAAATGTGGTGTCATACGATTGCGCTTTGGACAGGGAATTGCCGGGAATGTTGCTAAAACACGTCAGATCAGCAATATCAAGGACGTCTATCAGGGGAATTCCCATTTTGACCCTTCTTTTGACAAAAAAACAGGATTTGTCACACGCTCATGCCTGACAGCCCCCATTCTCAATATTCAGCACGAATTGCTCGGTGTTGTTCAGGTTATCAATAAGCTAAATGGTTATTTCACCCCCGATGACGAAGAAATCATCGCCTCGATATGCTCACAAATCGGCGTCAGCCTGACGCAGCATCAATTCTATCTCTCATTGCTGCACAAAAATGTCGAGCTATCCGAAGCACAGGACAATCTGAAACGCAAAAACGAAGAGCTCGACAAGCTCTATGAACTGGAACGCGAAGCGGCAGTTGCCATCGACCTGAATACTTTAATCGAACGCATAACGGCCAAATGTCTCGCAGCTTTTCGCGTCCCGTATGCTGCCATTATCGTCATATCGGGAAAACAGCATGATCTGTATGCATCTCAAACGAATCAGCCCTTTTCCACAAAACTACTGACGCGACTGCCAACATTCTTATCGACGATCATTCGGCAAGGCGTAACCCGACAAGGAGAGTGCGTCAAGCTGTCCATCCGGGAAATACAGACCTTGCCGGAGCAGACAGAAAACGCCTTTGGCATTGTACTCAACAGCATTCTCGTCGTTCCTTTTATACAGGAAGAAATGCCATTCGGGGCGTTAGTTCTGGGCACACAGGATCTGACCCCAGGAGCATTTTCGACATCGGACGCCAAACTTGCCATGCTCTTTGCATCCCATATTGTGCCATCCATTGGTACGCATTTGGATCGTGAAGAGAACGAAAAGAAACAACGGCTCTTTGCCATCGGACAAATGCTATCGTCACTTCTTCACGATATGAAAACGCCTTTGGCCAATATTTCCGGTTATGTTGAACTCATGACCTCGCAGAATGACCCCGGAAAACGCGCCAATTATGCAGAAGTTGTAGAACGGCAGGTAGAGACGCTCAAAAATATGAGTTCTGAAATTCTCCAGTTTGCACGTGGAGAATCAACGATTATGCTCATTAAAATGCCATTGAGCAAAGTGATTGCATCGGCTGTTGAACTGCTTAAGAGTGAAGCAGATCGTAGAAATATCACCATTGAATGTGATGAGCGATTTAAGGGAATCATTCCCTATGATTTTGTCAAGCTTCAGCGCGTCATTGTCAACCTGGCCAAAAATGCCATGGAGGCCATTGATCACGATGGCACAATCGTCATTTCGAGCTATGCCGATGATATGCATGCTTACATCAGTATTGAAGACAATGGCCCTGGCATTCCGCCCAATATCGAAAAAACATTGTTCGATGCCTTTGTCACGAGCGGCAAAAAAGGCGGCACCGGTCTTGGACTTTCAATCGTCAAAAAAATTATAGATGAGCACCGGGCCTCCATTACATGGCATACCGTAGAACCGCATGGCACATCATTTGTGATGGCATTTCCATTATAATCCCCCCTTCTGCCAATATTTTTCAGTCATACCTAATCAAAGAGGACAAATGTATACAGACGGGTATACATTTACCCCAAGAATGACATATTTCAAATATATATGCGCGGCGTATCGAGCATAGCGAGATAGCTGCGCAGACGAGGCCGTATCGAGCGCAGCGAGAAAGGCCGAAAGCGGCGATGTGTAAAACAGGCGCCGCACTGCCTATATTATTTTGCATCCGTACGCGTCACTTTTAAATGATATTTATATGGAGTTTGTCTGTTGGAATCTACAAAAAGAATAAAGGAGCCGATATCCACATTCTGCGACAGCTCGATTGTTTTTGAAGGTGCACCGCTTGAGCAGCGATCCGGGCTACCAGTGCCGCCATTATCCCAGGTTTGGGAGCATTTAAATGTATGCAATGCAAATGTTCCCGGATTATCCTCCTCTCCCTCACCCAGAACCGTCAGTTCGGCTTTTATAGAACTTTTTTTGTTCACAGAGATGATATAGGCTTTTTCGACACCCGCACCACCGCTGCTGCATCCATGCCATTCATCCCAATTTTGCAGGGAAACTGGATCTGTAATTTCATCATCCTGTTCCCAGACATCATTCTTTAACTCTATGGGATTCAGTTTTCCTGTATATCCACAATATTTTCCTTCTTTTTGTATAAAGGAAACAGAAGCCTCAAAGTGGCTTGACAACAGGTTTGACGGAGCAACAAAAAGATAATAGTCCCCTGCATTCATATATTGGATGAATGTATCATCCGAATCATCTGCCGGACAATTATCTGAAATAATATTTTGCATCGGACATTCAGTTGCCAGTAAATTTCCCCAGCTGTTTGAGGATTTATTGCTGATGGAAATTTCATACCGTCCTGTTTCCGGCACTTCGAGTTTAAATGCCCCCATCATCGGTTTAAGCGCGGCACTGCATACAGAAGGTTCATAAGTGGCACCCGATTCCGTCGAACCAGTAACCATCTGACCCGGTTTTACAACATAAGGATTTTCACAGTTATTATTGGAATAATTGGGAATGATGCATGCACCACTTTGGCACCCATCCTTACATAATTCAGATTCGATTTTCCCATTCTTGCAATAATTGCGCGTTGTCCCGTTGTCAGCACAAGCGCTGTAGTCCGCACTGGGGCAAGCGTCCGTTGTTGGTGGTGGTTCAACAGGTTCAGCATCCGTGCATTTGCCTTGTGTGCAAACCTTTCCCCCGGTACAATCGCCATCTTTCTTGCATTCGTCCTTCTCATCGCAGTTGTTTCCAGTACAAGCTGCAGTGCATTTGCCTTCTGTACAAACCTGTCCCCCGGCGCAATCTGCATTTTTCGAGCATCCTTCCGGCTTGCCGCAATCATCCCCCGTACAGGATTGCGTGCACTTGCCTTCTGTGCATACCTTTCCCCCGGTGCAATCGTTATCTTCTGTGCATTCCCCCACCTTGTCGCACTCGTCCCCCGTACAGGATTCAGCTGGTGTCGTTGGATCTTCGCCAGGGGATTCACTCACACTGGCGCACCCCCAGAAGGAAAGGCCGCAGGATAACATCACCCCACATTTAAATAACGGCAGCACGAATTTTTTTTTCATCATCATCACGATTTAAAGCTATTCGCAGATGTGTTTGGCATCCGCAGGCGGATTGAACAGGAATGAGCTGTCTTGCAGTTCGGCATTGATTTCAGGCGATTTGAATGTAATGCGGTTGACATTGCCCATGGCGTCAAAGATTTGCGCACGATAAACTTTACCAGTTGGCATCAGGATTTCAAATTTAATCTTTTCGAAAGCCATCGAAGGCACAACCGGAGTCAGTTCTATCGTGACCTGATTATCTTTGACTTTTCCTAGTTTGACCGAGAAATCATCCTCGATTTTCCCTGTGCCTGAGAGGAACGAAAGTGCCGTAGGAAGCTGAGATCCTGCAAGGCTTTGTTTGCAGTACTGCCGATAGACGGGTTCCCATGACCACATGAATTTGCCGTCACTGATGAGGAATCGGGATTCGGGTTTTTCATAATCCCATCGCATCATGCCTGGTTTTTTGAACCAAACGACGCCGGATGATTTTTTCTTGACGCCATCGACCGTCTCATAATCCTGTTCAAATGAAGCAGAATAGGTTTTAGCGCGGTCATAATAAGCCTGAATGGCATCGACATATTGCCGTGCATCGTCTGAGACAGAGCCCTTGGGTTTAACATTTTCATTATTTTTGATGGCCTGTGCAATATACTCATTTGCAGGCTGGGCAATATTGGGTGCCAGTGCATCCGGGGTCTGAGCCAGGGCCGAAGCGCTGCACAGCACAAATCCCACGAAAGCAAAACACGCTGATTTTCTAAGTATTTTATGTGTTGTCATGGTAATCCTCCATGGTCCTATGAGAGGTATAGCCCCCTTGATACCCCATATATCAAAAACCATGCCCAAGGGGCAGTATTTTTAGCTTCTCTGTTTCTTTCGCATATTTTTCTCGAAACATCCTTCAATTCCGATTAAAAGGCCATACGCATTCTTGTTGCGATGGAGGGGCAGTAAAGTGCTTTTATCACAGAAAATTTCGGTCATTTTTGATTATTTCATGATTACAGTTGGCAGTTTTATTGCGGCCTTAGGTCTTGGTCTGTTTATGGTCGAAGCCGACGTCGTTCCTGGAGGCGTCACAGGCCTGTCGATGGCCATCAATTTTGTATGGCCAAAGCTTTCTGTGGGTACATTGATATGGCTGCTGAATGTTCCGCTGTTTATCTGGGGTATTATTGAATTGGGGAACGCATTTGGTCTTCGAACCTTTTATGGTTTTTCGACAAATGCCGTTTTTATCGATTTTCTTCGAGGTGAAATTCAAATTCCCTTTATCAAGGACTATCTGAACTTTTTGGATTTGCAGAATTCTGAGCCGATACGCCATCTCATTGAAAAAGATTTTCTGTTTGCCATTATTATTGGTACATTTTGCGTCGGCGTTGGACTGGGGATTGTGTTTAAATTCAAAGGTACGACAGCAGGTTCCGAAATTGTCGCAGCGATATTGAAAAAGCGTTTGGGAATGACGCCAGGGACTTCGCTCATCATCGTGGATCTTATTGTCGTTCTCATCGCGACTGTCGTGCTTTATCTTCAACATGATCCCAATCGACCTCCCGCCCTTGTGTTGATGTGTTACGCCGCATTCCATCTGTGTTTTACAAGCGTCATTATCGACCGCATCATCTACGGCTTGGACTATGCCAAGAATATGATGATATTCAGCAATAAGAATGAGGAGATAGCCGACTACATTATTAAGCATCTCGACCGCGGTGTAACGGCATTTTATGCGCGGGGAATGTACACCAAACAGGACAAGGAAGTCCTGATGACAATTGTCAGCCCGAGTGACGCACGCGTTCTCGCGCCGCACATCCGTGAACTCGATCCCAATGCATTCTTGATTTTATCCAATGTTCATGAGGTCATTGGCGAGGGATTCCGAAGCCGTGAAGAGGTCGACCTCAAACTCATCAAAAAACTCCGGCAAGCCGAGGCAGAAGCCGCCAAAGCCGCACAGGAAGCGATTCGTGCAGAAATTGCCGCAAAAGAAGCTCAAAACCACGCGGACAAGGCACGGGAATTCGCCAACCAGTATGGCACAGAACATCACGATGAAAACGCGCACAAAGACGCAAAAACGGCAGAGCAGGCAGCCATTGAGGCAAAAAATGCGGCCAAATTGGCCCGAGAACATGCCATGGAACTCGAAAATGCGGCGTCTTCGATTGAATCCTGTGTCGATTTATCCAAGGATGACGAGGATGACGATCCCACTCAGATTATGAAACGTTAGGCGGCGCGCTATTTGGGCAAAGCCCAAATACGCTGCGCATTTAAAGCGGCTATCTGCTATGCAGATACGCCGCTTTTTTTTGTTTGAGGATAAATGCATTCAATTACATCAAGTTTGGCATCAAAATTGCTTAGCAAAACCATTCAGTGAGACGCTTCTGCGTCATTGAAGATTTTTTTAATTCCATATTAAGGAGACATAATCATGAAAAAAATTGCCCTTATGATTTCGTTGTTTGGCCTGGCTGCATCTTTAAACGCATGCGGCGGGGACAGCCATAGCGCACGCTGTGACGCCAATTTCAAAAACACATGCGAACGAGGGATGATTCTCCACTGTGACATGCAGAGCACAGACAAGTATGGCGAAATTGTAGAATCTGCCACAATCGACATCAATGGAATCCGTTATGTCTGCAATGACAAAGATGAGTTGGTCATAGATGACAATTCGGTTTGCGACGCATCCTTTGAATCTGGTTGCAAAAATGGCGTCCATCTAAAATGCGAGTTTTCCGGGGACGCCCAATACGGTCACATTATCCAGGAAGAACGCGTTGTAATTGATTCTGTTTCGTATGTTTGCAATGAACAGGATGAACTGGTGATTGCAGATTATGCATGCAAAGACGGAAAACTCACGTTGGCCGGAACTGCGGTTGAAAAGAATGCCGCATGCACAGCTACCGATCTCGTCATTTCCTGCGCAGGTGACAAAGTCATCCTTGGTGCTCAGGCATGTAAAGATTCAAGCGTTCTGAAATGCCATGAAAAGGATCTGCTTGAAGAGCCTTGTGATCAAGGATTTACCTGTATGGATTATGAACGAGAGGACAAACTCTATGCCTCATGCGTCAAATCTGATGCCATTGTTGGCGAAGGCTGTGCAGAGAATGTCACTGCAAAAGGTACATGCCAACCCGACGGTTCCTTAATCTTCTGCACCCGTAAAGACGCCTCCAAAGGCAAAACACTCAGACTCGACTGTGCTGCCGAAAATAAAGCCTGCATGCTCATCAATGATGAATATGGATTTGACTGCTCCCTTACGTGCAAAGATGACCAGGGGGCATCGAAAAATGCCAGCGGTACGCCTTATACCGAACATGGCTTCTGCGATGGCAATGTTCTTTATTACTGTTCTCCGAAGGATAATGCTGTGATTCTGAAACAATCAAATTGCAGCCAGGATGGTAAGACTTGTGGTTTTGTCGAATCAGAGCATCAGTACAATTGCCATCCATAACCATTCATTAGGCTTTTCAGCGCGCATTCGCTTCCTCCTGTTGCGCTGAATATTAGGGGAGAGACGATCAGGATGATTTTCTCTCCCCTTATTTGTTTTTATCTGTTGAAATATGGGGTATTGAAGTTTTGAAGGCATCACAGAGCACGTCGATGCATGATTTATCCGAATCGAGGTAATTTATGAACTGGGCAGTGATAATGGCCGGCGGTAACGGCACACGCTTTTGGCCACTGAGCAGTGAGCGCCATCCCAAGCAATTTTTAAAGCTCATTGGCGACAAAACCCCAACAGAAGGGTGTCTGCTTCGTCTGCAAAAAGTCGTCCCCCTCTCCCGAATTTTGATTGTAGCCTCATGTACACACCGGGATGCATTGCACAAGGCATTACCGGATTTTCCCGATGACCAAATACTTTGGGAACCGATTGGACGAAATACAGCCCCCTGCATTGCCTGGGCCGAAGAAACCATTCGGGCACGTGATCCCAATGCCATCATTGGCGTTTTCCCATCAGATCATGATGTTCAGGATGTGGAAAAATTTGCCAGTTATCTAAAGATTGCTTTTGAGGCTGCCCATAATCGCATCGTGCTCTTTGGGATTGAGCCGACACGCCCGGAAACCGGTTATGGCTACATAGAAATTGGAGAAAAGACGGACGAATCTTGTTACAAAGTTGCTTCTTTCAGAGAAAAACCCGATTTTGCAACAGCCCAATCCTATCTCGAATCCGGCAGTTTTCTGTGGAACAGCGGGATGTTCATATTTGACGCCCAAACAATGCATGATGAACTTTCCCTATTTGTACCACAAATCCTAGAAGGCGTTACTCAAATCATAAAAACACCGGAAAACATAGAAACGATTTTCCCGACTCTTCTCTCCATCAGTATCGACTATGCCATTATGGAACATACGCAAAGTGCTGTTGTGATCAAAGCATCATTCCCATGGGATGATTTGGGTACATGGTCTTCGATATGCAAGTATTTTCCTTCAGACAGTGATGGTAATGCCGTTCGTGGGGATGCACGCCTGATCGACTGTACCCATACCTTTGTTTATTCCGATGATGGTCGTACCATTGCAGCACTTGGCATTCATAATGTTGTGATCGTATCGACCCGGGATGCGGTTTTAGTTATGGATGTGGAACGCTCACAGGATGTTCGTAAAGTAGGGGAAAAGAAACCCTAAACTCAGCGATCAATTCTAACGCGGCAGGTTAAATCCAGATAATGATCGGGATGCATGGAATCTTTGGCTCGTTCTGTGCCCGAGATGACATTGTGACTCAGCCAGATCATAAAAATATCCCCATAGGATGCGTCTTTCATAATCTTTTGCCAAGCAAAGCTTAATTTGTATTTATATCCATAATTATCGGCTGCCCGGAGTTCCATCTCTTTAAATGTCTTTTCTGTTTCAAGCAATTGTGCGCATTGGGTCGCTTGGAACGAATTCGGCTGGACAAATTCGCACCAGCTATAGGCACTTTCCATGGGCATTTCAAATCCTACGATATCGCGCCAATTTCTTAATTTTTGCCTTGTGAGCAGGCTATCTTTGACCTCTGAATGTTTTCCGTCGTAATTTAAATCTGTTGTCGTGATGAGATCTCCGTTTTTTGAGTCCCAGCAATTCATAACAATTTTGAATTTATCCTGATCACCTACTTTTGGGGCATCGTTTGAGTGGTGGATCATCTTCTTATAGGTGGCGAAATCAATTTTATAGGATTTATCCTCGGGGTGCTTTAACATTTCCGGTGTTTCATATTGAGGATAACGATCAATAATCCATATATCCGAAACGATATCGGGGTAACCCGGTTTTTGCGGATACCAGATGCGAACCTGTTCACCGACGGACATATCGGTCAAAATATTATATACTCTTTCAAATGTTACATACGGATTGACCTGAATGATACTGTCATAACTCACTATGTACTGCAAATCTTTACCGGGAAAAGATTTCCACAGCGTTTTTTGTATATGTATAAATTGATCCTTTTGTATTTTTTCGCCATTGGCATGTTTCAGCTTGCGTTCTTTTGCATCCCCTTGTTCTGGATACCGAGGCCACCCTGGTGAAACGCCATTGTTTGGTTCTGCAGGAGGAAGATGAAAGGCGAGTAGTTCAATTTCCCATACGCGAAGATATGAATCACCCCAAACGCGCACTTTGTCTCCCACGACCATGTGTGTAACCATATCTTCTAATATTGGCGAGGATTTGTCCAGAGTTACAGTGGTAGAATCTTCGCTTACCATTTTGTCAGAAGCATCCAGTACCCGCAAATGAATATCGGCAATGGCATTTTTAGGTGGATGATCATTGCCATCCCCTTTTTTTAGATAAAGATAGGCATGACCACCGGGCGTAACAAGCGCATGATCTGATAGCAATTCCAAGACGGATTTCGAAGGTGCATAATCGCCATCCCCGATATATCCGGTAAAACGCACACCATCCGTATTGGATGTATGAGCACATCCAAGCAGGGCAAAACATATCAGTATAATCAGGATATTGCTGTTTTTATCATGCATCATGACTCTATCATTCAACGCGATTGCCTTGTCAAACAATATGGAAGACGGAAAGCGGAGACATTCTATCGTGAATGTGCATTCGCTCAAATTAATACTCGCACTTTTGACATAGTTTTGATACATTTTTTGCAGCATCCTGTATGATTTCAAGCAGTGATGTCTACAATTTGATCATTTAACGCCAGGTATTCCATGTCTCAACCTACTCTGCAGCCGATGTCACAAAGCAATCATGATGGTTATCCTCAGCCAGATTCCGAAGGAACAGCCAATCATAGCAACGACAACAATAACCGCTATTCATGTGATGAGCGGCTCATGATGCAGCAAAACGCCCTGGCGAACGCATATAAACCCAAAAGAAGCGGTTTTTTCGGAGCCATTGAGGACATGATTAATCCACAGTTGCCTGTGGTTGAAATCATTCAGATTGACGCATTGGATCAACTATTGCTGGTTCCCTGAGCACAATGGAAAGATATGCCTTCCTCCCATTCTCTTCCTATTCCTCCCTCGCAATCCGATGGTAACTGGCTGTCCAATGATCCTATGCAATCCGATAGTAACTGGCTGTCCAATGATCCTATGCAATTATCAGAGAGTCAGGATCCCACACTGGGAACACTCTTTCTGAACCGAAAGAAATTTAATTTAGGAATGATATTCAGTCTTGCGTATGGAGCGATGTTTTTAATTGTATTCGCAACTACACTTACGACTCGCACACAATCATTTTCCACTATCGCCATTTTTATTCCATTTTTCCTCATCTGTTTAGCTCTTTTTGCAGCGAGTTTATACTATAGTAAAAAAAAGATATGGATCGATGTGAACAAGGAGTATCTCATTATAGATTGCAGTTTGCATCATAATGGTAAACGAACATTCTTTTTGCGCAACCCAAGGGACACCCAGGTGATAATAGAGTTAAGCAGTAACAATAAATCCCGATCCTACAATGTTTATCTCTCAAATGGCAAACAAAAGACCTGCGTCGGTTCCTGGCTCCAAATGAATAATGCAGTTCAGCTCAAGACAATGATGGATACGCTTTTAATGGCACAACTTTAAAATAAGGGTGCGCACTTATTTATATCAAACTGCGTATTTCATTGGGGACGTTCGCAGAAAAGTCCCCAATGAAATAGCGGTTTGGCGCAGGGCGTATTTCGCACTTTGTGCGAAATAGCCGCGCATGCAAAAAAAAAATGTAACAAAGCACATTTGGTTGGCATCATACTATTGAAGGAATTGTCCTTCCTTTTGTGAGGTGTAGTATGTATCCATCTGGATTTGTCTAGCGTTCCGCAGTCCGACATAATGTGCAGCCAGCCGAGGACAGGCTTACAGCTGGTTTTTCCGGACGCGGGGGGCCGTGTTGAAGCGCTGCGCATGCCAGGCACATCGGGATGCTTTTTTTTACGACAACTCACGTCGGAAAGGGAGCAGTGTGTCAAAACCGAGCGAATTTTGGGCAGGGCGCAGGTTGGCGGGCGGGAAAGGGAGAACACCCAAATGTTGGGGGGCGGACTCCCACATTTGAATGCTGGGGGGATGAACTCGCCCCATTTGTCTGGGCGTTCTCTTGTATTCTTTCGATCTCTGATGAGATGAACCGTCACGAATGAATAATACATCATCGCAGTTCGACCAATTAATTTGAAAAGCGCGTATTTGTTGTGTATAATTATTTGGTCTTTCGTACAGGAAAGTCTTTGCGTGTGCGAATGTACGCAAAATATTACTTTTGGAGTGAGAGGATATAAATATGATGAAATTACGTATGTTTAGTCAATCCCGGAAATCATCTGGTATTCAATGTTGCGCAATTGCCGCAACTGTATTGGGGCTTCTAAGTGTATCTGTTGTATCGTGTGATGATGACAGTTCAAAAAATTCGTGCACACCGGTGTGCGCAAATGATACGACAGCCATTTTATGCGTCAATGGTGAAGAAAAGATAACGCCATGCGGAAGTAACGGTGTATGCAGGATGGGACAATGTCTGACCATATCTACAGACACTTGTACAACGAATAGTTCAGAATGCGTCACAAACAATAGTTTTAGAAGCTGCATAGACGGCCATTGGAGTGAGGTCACAGCATGCAATGACGGTATGGTTTGCAGCGGTGGTCAGTGTATTTCACAGTCTGTCCCATGCAAGGAAGCCCAAGTTGAATGTACTTCAGACAACAAGGGATACCGCTTGTGTGTTGAGGGAACGTGGTCAGATGTCATCTCATGCAACAACGATACGGTTTGCAGCGGTGGTCAGTGTATTTCACAGTCAGGCCCATGCACGGTAACCCAACCTGTATGTACACCAGACAACCGGGGATACCGCGTATGTGTTGCAGGTACATGGTCAGACGTCATCTCATGCAGCAGCGATATGGTCTGCAGCAAGGGCCAGTGCGTCTATGAGCCTACGGAAGCCGTTGTATGCGAACTGAGCATGCGCAAGTGTTCTGCGGACAATAAGGGATTTATGATCTGTGAGGAAAACGGCGGGAACAATGCGTGGTCGAGTGTGATTGCGTGCGATGACGGCGAAGTCTGCCAAAACGGTGATTGCATTTCTGAAGGTGAGAAGTGCACTGCCACCCAGCCCGAATGCACATCGGACAACAAGGGTTACCGCGTTTGCGTGCTGGGCAACTGGTCGGATGTGTTTTTGTGCGGTGACGGGACTGTCTGTGCTAACGGCGCGTGCGTATCGAAGTCAGACAAATGCACGGCGACAGAGCCCGAATGTACGTCGGACAACAAAGGGTACCGCGTCTGCGTGCAGGGCGTCTGGTCTGACATCATTGCGTGCACCGGTACGGCGACTTGCCAACACGGACAGTGCGTTGGCGAAGATGTGACGAGCAAGCTGCCGTGCAGTGAGGTTGGTCAAACGGAGTGTGTGTCCAATACGCGCGTGAAGGTTTGCGGAAAGGATGAATACTGGTCGTACATGGATTGCCCCAAAGATGAACCTATCTGCAATTTCGATACGAACAAATGTGGCCCTGCACAGTGCAACGAAAGCGAGTCCATGTGCCGCGATGAAGAAACGCTTGGCACCTGTGTCGATCACGTCTGGAAATATGACAGCTGCCCCGATGACAAGCCTTTGTGCAAGAATAACAAGTGTCAGGAGATTCCGACAGAATGCAAAGCGGGAGTAGACAAGCTGTGTCTGGATGACACACACTACAAAGTGTGCAATGCTGCCGGGAATTGGGAAGAAAAGACCTGTGATAAGGATAAAATATGTAATAATGGTGAATGTGGAGAGTGTAAGAATGGCAATAAAGAGTGTTCTGACGATCAACATCATCTGAGAACCTGCAAAAATGGGGCATGGACGGATTCGACTTGTCCAATCAGCAAGCCTTATTGCAAACTAAATACGGATTCATGCGAAGCGGTTGGAATTGGTGATAGAGTTAGTGGCTCTTTCTCATTTTGTCTGGATTCGAAAACGCTGGCTTTCAGTTCCAATACAATAATAGATGGTAAATCCTGCAGGGTTGCTTACTTTGAACATAAATGCAGTACGAGCTGTATTACAGCAAAAGATGGAAATGGAGCTACCTGCGCGTTGGGCAATAAAGATTATACAGAAAATTCACAATGGGATGCTTGTAAGTCGTATACTGTAGGAAAGAAACAATGGAATAATTCGTGCAATTCTTTCGGTTATTCAAGTACTTTCTTTTTACTCTATAAATTTGATAGCTCTTGGTATGGGGATTTCGACACTTACTATATCGATGGCGAGAAGTATAAATCCTATCTTGCCGCGTCATGTGCAGTATGCAAAGAAATGAATGGCAGCGAAGGTGATAGATATCGCTATGTTCCTGTGAATCAGAAGTACTGCGGTTATTGATGATGTTCAATTGAATAGGCCGTATGCGCCATTAGCGCATAGGCCGAAACACACGCCGTATGCCGCAGGCATAGGCGTGTAAGCGAGTTGTAGGGGCGGCCCTGTGTGGCCGCCTCAAAGCGAGCGTGCCAAGCCATGTAGAGCCGTTCCATGGAACGGCTCAGTCAGGCCGTATGCGCCATTAGCGCATAGGCCGAATCACGCGCCGTATGCCGCAGGCATAGGCGTGCCCACAAAATGCAATAAAAAATGAATGATTTTTGACTATCTGCGTTTAAGAGCCCGTTTTGTCGTTGTTTACACTCGGCAGAACGCAATGCGCAATGTGCAATACGCAATTACGTAGATATTCTCTATGTGAAGCCTAAAGAATTTGGGGGTTTAGCTTCAGATTTCAACCATAGGCATTGTCATTCAATTCCGCATTCCGCATTCCGCATTCCGCATTCAAAACAGCGCATAGTGAAAAAACTCGCTTTTCATAACCCTTTCTCGTGGTGATTACATGAAGGATAATCAGGATATTTCCCTGCTCGGGCGCGTCAGTAAACTCATTGCGCTGCCCGCGCTCAAGCTCCCTGCGGTGATGCTGCTGCTCATCATTGCCGTAACCGGGATTTTGGTGCCCAGTGCCATTGGCATTCAGAATGACGACGATGTCATCAAGTTTTTACCGCAGGATGACCCCAAGATCGTCAAATTTAAAGACGTCGGCGACAAATTCCACGGGCTGCAGATGGCCATCGTTGGCATTGAAGCCCCCGAGGGCGAGACGATCTTTACGCATGAGAACATCATGCTGACGCGACGGTTCGCGACGGAATTCAAATCGCTGAACTGCCACCGCGTCGATGCGGACGGCGACTGGATGTACAAGAAAGACGCCGACGGAAATCCCATAACAGTCAAAAAAGGCGACCCCATTACTGATAAAGACGGCAACGAGCTCAAGGATTATAAGGGCGATGTGCTGTTGCAGGAAGAAGACGGGCCCATGTACGAGATGATCCCGTGTGTGAGCAATACGACGTCTTTTACCGAGATTTCTGATATCGGCCATAAGAAAAGCGAAGCTGGCGAGGAACTGGCAATTATTACGGACTTAGTGCCGGAATACCCGATGCCGGGAACGCCCGAAGCCGAGGGGCGCACCGAAAAAATTAACAAGGAACTCAAGAGCGTTCAGGAGCATGTGCGCATGCTCGACCACGTGAATGGCTTTTTGGTCAGCGATGATGGGCGCGCGGTTGCTGTGTATGCCCAGGTCGATGATGTCAATGTCTCGACCAAAGAGGCTTCCGACCTGATCGTGAAGAAACTCCATAAGATCATGGAGGAAATGGGCAACCCCAATGTGCAGATTTACTATGGGGGCAGCCCGTTTATCGGCATGTATTCGGCAGATACGGCGCGCGCCGATATGATGAAGGTTTCACCGTGGGTGGCGCTCATCGTATTGCTCATCATCTTTTTGACGAGCCGATCCATCGTTGCAACGCTGACCGCGCTCTTTAGCGTGTGCGTATCGATCGTCTGGGTTATGGGCGGCATGGCTTTGCTTGGGCACAAGCTGACCCTGATTTCGACATCGCTTCCGGTTTTGCTGATGGCGCTCGGCAGCGCCTATTCGATCCATTTGATCAATGCGATGCTGACCAAGCTCGATGGCGGCATGAGCCGCAAAGACGCGATGGTCGATGCACTCATTCACACGGGGCCGCCCATCATCGTGTGCGTGCTGACGACGGCCGCAGGGTTCTTCAGTTTCTGCTTTATGGACGTGAACCCGATGGTCGAATACGGTGCCGTCATGAGTATTTCGACGCTCGTGATTATGATCGTGACCTTCTGGGTTGTGACTTCGGCCTGTACCTTGTTGCCGATTAAACCCAAGAAAGGCGGACGTGCACCGGCGTGGGCCATTCGTGGCATGCAGAAAGGCGCGGATGCCGCTTATGCCCGTGGAAAACTGGCTGCCGTCATTGTTGCGCTCATCGTTGTGACGGCTTGCTTCTTTGCTTCGCGCGTCGAGCCCCATGGCGAGACTTCGTCGCTGTTTGCACCGGGCAGCCTGCCCGTGCGCGCAGATGATTATATGAATGACAATTTCGGCGGGTCGAACTTCATCCAGACCGAAATCAATGCCGACATCTCATCACCGCTCGTTTTGCGCCAGGTCGAGCGCATGACGGCTTATATCAAATCCCATGAGCGCATTGCCGGCATCCAGTCGATTTCGGATGTCGTCAACCTCGTGGGCGGGTCGATGGGCGACGGTTCGCACATCACCGAATCCTATTTACAGGCCAAGAACCTGACGGCACTGGCTTTTGCCAATGATGCCAGCGTCGCAATGGAACTCTCGATGTGCGCCTGCGAACATGAGCCCAAAAACGGGATTTGCCTGTCCGAATGCGTCAGTCAGAAAGATGGTTCCTGCCTCCGCGAGTGTACTCCCGACATGAACTGGAAACACTCGCTGATGCAGATTCGCGTTGCGGGCAAGGAATTGAGCGAAGGTTCGGCACTGGCCGATGAATTCCAGGTTGCGATGAAGCCGATTTTTGCGCCGCGCTTTGCCATTCCCCGCGAAAAGATGAATGACCATGCCCACGAGGTCGAACGCGCCGAGATGTCCGATCACCTTAAATGGATATTCAAAGCCTACGAACACCGCAACAATCCTGCGACCGGCAAGCCCTATGTGTCGGCACCGCTCACGGATGACATTATCAAAGCCGCGATTTTCGATACGAATCTCGAACCGACGCGCGATGACATCCGTACCGCCGTCAACGTCAATCTCTTTGCCGACCCCGAAAATGCCTTCGTCGTACTCGACATGGAAAAGACGAACCTCGAAGCGCTCACAGACCAAATCCATACTGCAGTCCAGAACGGTACCTATAATCAAAAGTTCCTGCATGACGTACTCGCTGCTGTTGCCGACGAAGAAGAAGACGATGAGATGATTACCGAAGGCGTCAAATTCCTGGATGCCCAGATTCTCGACGTCAAAGTCGAAAAGAACCGCCTGGCTCGCGCGGCCAAACTCTTTGAAATGACGAAAGTCACGCCTAGCGAGAAATTCGACGAACTCGTCAAGAGCGCGATTTGGAGCCTCGATGACAAGAATGTCTTCTTGCCCATGAAAGATTTCCCCGAATTGCATGGATTCTTCGTCGAATTCCATTCGCCCGAGATTGCAGCTGACATTCACAACAGCCTGCGCACGCTGAACGGCGAATCCCGCGAGGATGTCAAAAAAATATTGTTGGAAAAACTGTTCGAGACTGCTCGCGTTCAATATCTCCGTGAAACCGTTTTGCATCAGATCGTCTTGAATCACCAAAGCGACAGTGCGCCTGTCAACACTCTCACCGATGCCATTGTTCAGGCTCGCGCGGACGGTACCTACTCGGAAGAATGGCTCACCGCACAAATCCACAGCATGATGAAGATTGGCGAGGAAATCGAAGTCATTCCTTCGGGATACCCCATTATTTACAAGGCAATGAATGATTCGGTCGTGCGCAACCAAATCGTGAGCCTCGTCCTTTCATTCTTTATGGTTTTGCTGTGCCTGATTCTGTTTACCAAGAGCCTGCACACGGGGGCCATCTCGATTATCCCTGCATTGGTCACGGTGCTGACGACCTTTGGCGTCATGGGCGTCTTTGGCATGGGGCTCGACGTAGGTTCGTCGATGATCGCAGCGATTTCGCTGTCGGTCGGCATCGACTACGCCTGCCACCTGATCTGGAAATTCGGCCGTCCGCCCAAAAACGCCGAAGCCTGTCAGAAAGCCAGCGATCACATGATTGCAACGACCGGCTGGGGCGTCGTCATCAATGCCCTCGAAGTCGGCCTTGGCTTCTCGGTGCTCTACTTTGGCGAGCTCATCCCAATGCGCAATTTCGGCGTTCTGACCGGCGTTGCCATGATTGCCAGCGCCATTGCCTCGCTCATGCTGCTCTCGGGCCTGCTGCGCTGGGCACGCCTGCATTCATCGCGCACAGACGTCGTGCTGTCCGAAGGCGTTGCGGTCGATCCCAATGCGCCTATGTCGATGGAGGACATGATTGAACGCGAAAAACGGCAGGATTTAATGGATAAAGCTACGGCCGGCGTTGATTCTGATAAACCAGCAGATGATGGTGTAAAATCGGATGATGCCGAAAAACCAGCGGATGATGCGGATAAACCGGCAGATGATGGTGCAAAATCGGATGATGCCGATAAACCGGCAGATGATGCCGATAAACCGGCGGATGATGCCGATAAACCGGCGGATGATGCCGATAAACCGGTGGATGATGCCGATAAACCGGCGGATGATGCGAATGATGATAAATCGGGGGAATGATGCATTTTGTATAGACGTTCCATGGAACGTCTGTACAAAATGATGATAATGATAATAATCCATATATGAATGGCGGGTTTGGCCGATGGTCAAACCCGCCATTCGTCTATTGGCCCTGCGGGCCAATACGACTCATGCGCCGTGCTATTGGCCGATGACCAATACGCCCGGCTTTTTTTTGGTAGAAAGCTCCCACATTGAACCAGATGTATGCAGAAGAAACAACATCAAAATGACTTTGTAAAACTTTATTTTCAGGTGGTATCTGGTATATTTATACAATGAAATGGCTTCCCTTTTCATTCCCAGAGTATTCAAAAATGAAATTGAATCGATCCTATGGAGAAATGGCATTGAAAGCGAGATTATCAGTTGTAATGGGAATCATGCTGGCTGTTTGTGGATGTACCCTGGAAGCACCTCAGGAATGCATGAGTGATTGGGTGAAATGTGTCAACAGCAAAGATGCCGGCATGGTTTACACCTGTACAGAGGATGGTAAATGGAGTGCGCCGGAAGTCTGTCCGGGTGGAGCATTTTGCAAAGATGATCAATCCTGCGGAGATCCGGAATGTACCCTGGGACAAAGGCTTTGTACAGCCTCCGATAAGTATGGTGGATCCATCCGCATCTGCACGGAAGAACTCCGCTGGGGAGATCCTGTTCCCTGTGATGAAAATGCTGGATGCCTCGACGAAACGACCTGTGCCTTGCCCGATTTGTGCGTCGAAAATGAGACACGGTGCCAGGACACCCCAACGGGAGGCATTCTGGTAAAATGCGATTCCGAAGGCCATTGGACTGAGAATTCTCCATGCCAGGATAATTTGGGATGCCGTGACAGCAGAAACTGTATCCCTCCCGAAAGATGCGAACCAAATACGACCAAATGTACGGATACAGAGACAAGCGGCATGCGTCTGAGCTGCAACGCAGATGGCCATTGGGAAAATTTGGGGCCTTGCAAGGGCAGTTTCATGTGCAAAGATGAATTCGAATGTGATTCCTGCATCGACGGAAACACCAAATGCTCAGAAACTGAAATAGGCTCTGTGATCTTCGGCAATATAGCGACATGTGAAGACGGCGTATGGTCTGCTTCGGTCACCTGTCCAGGTAATGCACGCTGCAAAGATAGGGAAGAATGTGACGAACCGCCCCAAGAGGATAAATGCGCATCCGAAAAGAAAGCTTGCACCAATACGGTCATTAACGGCATCGAATATGGACAGTATCTGTCTTGCGAAGAAAATGTAACCCAAATCGTGTCATGTCCCGACAATGCATCCTGTAAAGACGAGGAAAACTGCGGTGATTGCACCAATGGATCAACCAAATGTGAAGGTGGACAGATCTTTCTGTGTAAAAATGGGACTTTCGTTTTCTCGACAGATTGTGAGACAGGGCAATGCTCAGACAAGACACAATGCGAGAAATGCGAGACCACATGTGAAGATAATTCATCATCCGTAGGTGTCATTACCAAAAAATGTGATGGTAAAGATCCTGTTACCACAGAATGCAATAAAGTTTCATGTGACGGAACACAATGCGGTGAGTGTTTGAACACTTCAAAAGATGGCCCCGGCTCGAAATGTGAGAATAATGCCGATGAGACTGGAGCTGTGTTTAAATGTGTTCTCGGAAAGAAAGAAAACTATCAAATCTGCAGTAAGAATAATTCATGTTCTTACCAGGGGTATTACTATTGCGGCGAATGTCACAATGGTTCAATAAGCTGCCAAGATATTGATGGCATTCCGTATTTGCAACGATGTGATGGCGGGGCATGGGGAGGACCAACAAAACAAAAAATAGCCTGCCCCAATGATGATGCTTGTAACAGTGATGGAACTTTCTGTGACGGTGAATACATTTCCGTTTGCGGTGAATACACATACGGCGATCATGTCGGCGTTGTCTATTATAAAGATGGCACCCAAAAGAAGTGCAACAATGTCTCGTGTAATTCGGACAGAACAGATTGTGGTGTTTGCCTGATCAGTTCGAAGGGCCCCTCCGTATCATGTACCAATGACAGCAATGGAGTTGGTCATCTCAAAGGCTGTGTTTCGGGAGAATTGATCGACGAAGTATGTCCCTTCAATGTACCTTGTCTGAGTGATTTTGCTTGCAGCAATTGCCCGGAAGGCTCTTCAAAGTGTGAATTAAAAAATAACGTCGGTGAACTGAAAGTATGTCGGAATGGTGTCTGGGAAACATACACATGCTCAAAAAAAGTGGGCTGCAATGCCGATAATACATTTTGCGATATAGACTCCAACAGTATATGCGTCACTCGTATAGATTCAAAAGATGGTTATACGGCTTCCATGAAAGACAATAAAGTCGAGATCAAGCAGTGCAGCAATAAGTCTTCCTGCAGAAGCACAGGAGTTTGTGGCAATTGCAATCAATCTATGCTCCCGTATTGTGAAGGCGGCGAAATGTTCAGCTGCCCAGGGAGGCGTTCTAAAGCGTTTACCCTGTGCATCGGGTTATTGTCAGGATGAGAATGAATGTCAATTTTAATATGATTTGATTGAGTTATCTCACTGAAAAAATATATTGCCAATTTATATAAGCGGATAATATCATTTTTATACATACTGCAATTATGATATTGTCCGCAGATATCCTGTCGAAAAAGATAACTATTCCTATAAAAATGAAATTGCAGCCAATTCAAGCTTTCGTCTCGGATTTCATTTTTTACGGGAATGTTTCAATGATAATAATATGCCGCCGCGTATCGCAGATAGCGGCGGCGCGGCGCGCGTATGGGCCAACAGCCCATAGCCGCCGCAGCAAAGTCGTATGCGCTGCAGGCGCACACTACATCTCAGCTTGGTTCTTGACTTTTATCATCGAATACGTATTTCAAAACGCAAAACAAAAGAAACCGTAACGTTATGGTTCGGAATGGGGGAGGAGCCCCATTTCGCACT
>JAGACY010000309.1 GCA_017613855.1 Pseudomonadota bacterium | reverse complement strand
GCTATTAGATACAATCAAAAGCCTTTTTAATGTACCATCAAACAAGTGCGGCCGTATTGCAAATAGGCCGCACCGCACGGTGTATTGGCCAAAGGCCAATAACCGTGCATCAATCAAAATAAACGATTGTTTCATTGGACTGAAAAGCCGAAAAATCTTAGTATGGGCACAGGGAGTTGCATGCACATGCGATTCCAAACGATTATTAACAATCAACCGTTGGAATGTACAATGAATCAACATCTGCGCCATTTTCTGGCGTCTCTGATTGTTCTTTTTGCCGTTGTGATGGCAGGATTTTGACCGTCACAGGCACAGGCAGATGATGATCGCTTTTCGGCAGGCGGTTATTTCCGCATTGCAGCACGCCCGGATTTTCAGGGTGGGTGGTCAAAACTTGGCCTTTGGAACATTTCTGGACGTCTTCTGAATGAGACGACATGGGCGGCACTTGAAATGCGCCTGCAGCTCATAAAACAATCGCCCGGAACAAACGAAATCTGGACGAGCATTCATGCAAAAGTTGAGGGTGGTTCTGCGCATGCAGCCGATTTGCTCAATGGATCGCTCGGTCAGTTTGCGTTGACACAGCTGTACGCCAAAGCCGGCAATGTCCTGATCGAAAATGTCGTCTGGCAGGTAGGTACGCTCGACTTTTATTTTGGCGATCTCGGCCTGTATGACATGAAATTTGCCGAAATATTTTACGAAACCGTCGGATTGAGCGCTACCTGGAGCAACCAGTATGCCGACATTCTTTTTGGTATCGGCGACTCGGGATATTTGAAGCATTCCAAAGGTTACAGCCCGGTTCTGACCTTCGGTACCGCCATTCGAATTAAGCCAAAAGATGGTGTCGAATTTGGTCTCGGTGCAGAGCTCTTTTATGAGCCATCTGTCGAAGGCAGCGAAAATGCGCCCCAACAGACGCGCTTTGGCAAAGATACACACGTCGATTATGAATCGTATGTTCGCAATGAAGTAATTACGGATTTGTTGACACAGCTCCAGGATCCGTCCCTGCTGACGACGCAGTATCCCAAGCCCTCGCCAACCGATGCCTTTAGTTTTAAACTCGTCGGTTACCTTGGGTTCGGCAAGCTCGGCGCACTCAAATGGAACAATCTGTTCTTCAATTTCCTGCGTCAGCATCCGGAACAATATTATTACGACGAAACTTCAGGCACACCCTATCGTGTCTATATTAAAGAATGGACTGACGAAAGATATCAATTCAATCTCGGCGATGAGATGAACCTCGAATTGGTCAAGAATCGCTTTGATTTAACATGGGCTGCCATGTTTGGTTATCACTTTGACAAGGATGACTCCATCCGTGCAAGTGAAAATAACCGCATGATTTGGTCGATTGTGGCACGTGGCCAGGTTTATATTCTGCCGACAGTCCATTTCCTGGTCGAAACTTCGTACGCACAGGAAAAATCGCTCAACGGCAATCTTTGGCGTGCAAAAGCAGGATCCATCTGGGAAAACAATCAGGGCATCGTCAATGACAAAGGCCTCGAGTACGGCGATTTGGATCTGCGCAAAACATGGCAAGGAAAACTCGGTTTCGTCATCAACCCCGCCGGTACTGGTATCTTCTCGCGTCCGTCACTGCGCCTGCTGTATGGTATCCAATACAGCAATATGCACAATGCCTTCCAGAACAGCAGCGTCGAAACGCAGGCACAGAGCAATGAATTTTATGGGAATGATTTCCAGGCTATTCCTACAAAGCACTGGCATCACGTAATTTCTATCGAAGCAGAGGCATGGTTCTAATGAAAAATTTATATCGCATTTCTTTTTTCCTTTTTCTACTTCTCGCCTGCTTTGTTGGAATGACCTTCAGCGGATGCGTTTCACAAACGCCTACGCCCCAGTATTCCGAGAATTATAAATTTGCAGCAGCCTACATTCATGACGATACAACGGCACTGACTTCCACCGCGATAGAAGAGGAAGTCGCCAACGCGTTAAATACTGTTTTAACCGACCGAAATCTCAAAGTCACGAGCATGCCGTTCAGCGCAATCAGTTCTGATATGGTTTCGGTTCGCGATACGGATCGAAGACTTCAGACATTGCGCGCATCGGCCAATGGTGCAGAATTTATTTTACTGACCGAGATTTCGACAGAGTTCTACTCTCCCCTTTCTGGACGTTATCGCTGGGATGTCAATGTCATTATTTCGATATATGATATTGCCACCCGCAATACATTGACCGATAAATTTACGGTCCCTGCCGTCCTGATGTATTCCCACGAAAATGGTGATGATGCCATCGAATCGGTTCAGAACGATCTCGAAAAACACATTGGCAGTCTCGTCGATGCCTTCCTCAAGGGCAGAACCGCAACGCCTGTCCCACAGGCAGCGCCGCCAGCTCCGGAACCGCCGAAACCGGCTCCCGTCGTTGCACCGCCTGCGCCGCCGGTTAACCCCGAACCCGTCATGGAAACGCCGCCGGCCAGCGAACCTGAACAAGAACAAGATACAGACCAAGAAGAAGAAGCTCCCCAGGCCGGGGGGGCTTCCCCCGCCGAAGCGATCTATTTCATTTTAATAGATCGCTTTTTTAATGTTCAGAATCCATCCAAAGATATCGCGATGAATGACCCGGCCGGATGGCATGGCGGCAATCTCGAAGGAATTCGCCAAAAATTGCCATACCTAAAAAAAATGGGCATCACCAAAATATGGATTTCTCCCGTCTTTACTGCCGCCAGCCAGAAATTCTTTGGCAATGCAGCCTTTCATGCCTACTGGACGTACGATCTCAGCTCGATTGACACGCATTTCGGGACCGAAGCCGATTTGAAACAATTGGCGGCAGAAGCAAAGAATTACGGTATTTCAATCATTCTGGATTTCGTCGTCAATCACGTTGGCTATGGCTCACCACTCGTCGAAAATAAACCTGCATGGTTCCATCCTGCACTCACCATCGAGGATTGGAACGACCCCAAACAATTGACCGATCGCCAGGTGCATGGCCTGCCCGACCTCGATCAGAACAATCCCGAAGTCTACAATTACATTCTAAACGCCGCCGAAAAATGGATTCAGATTCCCAACATTGCCGGTCTGCGCCTCGATGCCGTCAAACATGTCGAAACCAGCTTTTGGCAAAAGTTTAATCTCAAACTTCGCTCGGAACGTCCCAATCTCATCCTGTTGGGCGAGTATTTTGACGGCGACCCCAAAAAAGTAGACGATATACAAAAGGCCGGTAAATTTACGCACATGTTCGATTTCCCGCTGACTTTTGCCCTTCGCGATGTCTT
>JAGACY010000308.1 GCA_017613855.1 Pseudomonadota bacterium | reverse complement strand
ATGGACGATGAAGCAGCATCTATACCAGAATACAAGTATTTTAAGGCGGATCATCCCTTTGCATTTGCCATTATACATAATGAATCCCAAGGCATTATGTTTGCCGGACAATATGTCGGAGAGTAACACGCACAACAGCCATAAGGAACATGATGTCGAACCCAAATGAAATCAAAGTCATAGTGCTTCAATCCGCCATTGGCGATGAAGAACGTAAAATTCAATGGGATGCATTTAAAGCTCGATTTGACAAAGAAACATCCTTTAAACTTAAGGAAACTAACAACCCGGAAGAAGCCGATTTCGTCTTTCTTGCCACGGGTGGTGTGGAACAATTCTACGCCATGCATGCCCAGGAAATGCCGCGAGCCATCTATGCACCGCGAATGACCAATGCCTTTGCAGCCATGAATGAAATTCGCGGCTATCTTGCAAAGCATGGAGAACATGCCTTTTGCTATGACGACAGTCGCCTCACTCTTGAAGAATTTATGCGCATTGCACGGGCGTATAAACAAATCCAGGAGGCTAAAATCGCCTCATTTGGTGCACCAGCGCCCTGGCTCATAGCTTCATTTCCTAAAGAAAATGAATTTCATACCAAATTCAGAACGTCCATTACCCACGTTGCCTGGGAGGAACTCGATTGGCCATCGCAAGTCCCAATCCCATCACTCGTCGAGAATTGGCGCGAACTCAAAGC
The DNA here is from genome assembly GCA_017613855.1 of Pseudomonadota bacterium. The sequence continues at coordinate 4,356 of JAGACY010000308.1, read as the reverse complement.
CATCTCTGTCGATGAAGGCGATTTTACCCGTGCATGCCGTCTATCTTCTTCGATGATAGAATGGGCTCAAAAACACGGTGTCGACGGCATTACCGTCGGGTGTTTTCCATTGCTCGCCCAACATGTCTCTGCCTGTCTCGCGGTTGCTGATTTACTCGAAGCAGGATATGCTGCAGCATGCGAAAATGACATCTGTTCCGTCATGGCCATGTTGATTGCACAAAAACTTGGCCTATGCAAACGTCCACCATGGATGGCGAACCTAGTCGACATTCAGGGAAACAGCATAACCCTTCAGCATTGTACCATTGCTCGTTCCTGCCTCCAATCGTGTCAGCTCATGACGCATTTCGAATCGAATGCCAATGTCGCCGTAGCGGGCTCTTTCCCCCAAAAAATGCCTGTCACGATTTTCAGATTCAATGAAACCTTCGACAAAGCCTGTATTGCAGAAGGCACCCTGCTCGAAAGCGGCCCCAATGCACTCGGATGCAGGACTTCGGCAACCATTCAATTAGATGCACCACTCCCGGAACCACTCGGCAACCACCATATTCTCATCTCTGAACACGTCGGTTATATCCTGCGTGAATTCTGCCGAATGATGAATATATCCGTCATCTGAATTTTCCCTTGGCCATGATACACGACGAATCCAATGGCATGATGCTCGGGCAATACCTCAAAGAATAAAACGCGGCGTATCCGGTAAGGGCGACCCGATAGGGTCGCCCGAAGGATAGCCGCGTTAGCGAGCTGTAGGGGCGCGGTCTCTGACCCGCCCCAAAGCGAGCAATATCAAAAAAAACTAATTTTCCCCTCCATGCATACGGCTTACAACATATTCATCGAGATAAGCCTTTCTTTTTTCGCTTGTTATCCGCTCTATAGCGGTCTGTTTGGCTTTCTCCGGGGTCATAGGCGCCGCATCGCGCTTCCATTCGGGAATGACAAAAGCTTTCCACGTACCGGAACAAGCAATGGATTTGGAAAGCGGACGCCCCAATGGGGCCGCCTTAAGTGCTTGTATCGCATCCGGACATGAAAATAATAGATCATCTTTTGATGTAAATGGCCCCAATTGCCCCGGCTCTTCTGAATTCTCGCGAGCTGTCATGACAAATGAAAAATTAAATTTTTTTGCATTCATCGTATGGCCATCTCTATTTTGCATGAGCGGGCCAGTCATATTCTTTTTATTAAGTTCAGGCGGATCGATATAGATATAGCCCATTTGAGCACTATTGACAAGTCCATGGGCTGCCGTAAGAGTAGAAATGGTCTTCTCATTTTTAATCAGTGCATAGTTCACCGTAAACGCATCGGGCTCAAAGAAAATATCCGGATGCTCTTTTTGATATTGTGCTATTTCATCATCAGAAATGATATAATTAGGATAATTGAGATTATTGATATTATTTTTTGCCAATGCTTCTTTTATGGCCAGACTTTTTTCTGCGGGAGACAAATAATTCTTTTTTGCTGCCTCCTGCGACATAACCATCATCTGCACGAGGCTCCAGAATCGCGTAATTTCAATGGTGCTGTTCGACTCAAGCTGCCGGGCAAATGCCGGCATCCAGGCCTGTGATTTTTCCAAATCATTCTCTGTGAGCTCCTCACCATTGACCATGGCTATCGGTTGTTCAGGATCCGGCCCCTCAACCTTTTGCGCTTTGGAGCACCCCAATACAGCCCATATTGAGAAAATGATAATAATAATATTTTTTCTCATTTTGTGTCTCCGTTTCTTTATTCACTACTCACTATTCACTATTCATATAAATAAACCACCCTTTTGGATATATCAATTATAATTATGCATTCATTATCCATTCTCAATTCTCAATTCTCAATTCTCAATTATCCATTCTCAAATCATCCATACAAAGCTGAACGCCCCGCGAACCGGCAAAAGCCCGAATATTACTTGTTAAATCTTCTAAAATCGCATTGCCTGATGCGACACTATCCGCCTCGACTCTCATCACAATGACCGGCTGCGTATTCGAAGCACGAATGAGTGCCCATCCATTTGGGAAATCTATCCTCGCCCCATCCAAATCGCTCGTCGGATATTTTTGTGAATAAAGCTCATACATGGCCCGCGACAAATCGAATTTGAGGTCATCGGGGCAATCAATGCGCAGTTCTGGTGTGGCATGCGTCGGAAGCAGATCGGCCAGCAAATCCGATACCGAAAGGCCCTTATCGGCAGCATTGGCTGCGATTTCGACCATCCTTGCACCGGCATACAATGCATCATCGAACCCGAACCAGCGATCCCCAAAGAAGAAGTGACCGCTCATTTCGCCAGCCAAAGCGGCATGTGTTTCGCGAATTTTTGCCTTAATTAATGCATGCCCGGTTTTGGTCATGACGGCATCGCCGCCATGCAACCGAATTTCATCGAATGTCTGCTTCGAGCATTTGACATCCCCGAGGATCGTCGCACCACGATTGCGCCCCAATATTTCGCGGGCGAACAGAATGATGAGATGATCAGCAGGAATGATATGGCCATTTTTATCGACAACGCCAAGACGATCGCCGTCGCCGTCGAATGCCAGCCCCAAATCAGCACCTTTTTCAATGACAGCCTTTTGCAAATCAGCGAGATTCTTCGCCACGCTCGGATCGGGATGATGATGGGGGAATGTCCCGTCCGGTTCGCAGTACAGGCACGTCAGTTCCGAGGCATAATGCGCAAACAGCGATTTGGCATAAGGCCCGGCCACGCCATTGCCCGCATCAATCACAATTTTAATTCTGCGTCCCGGCTTAACTCGCTCGAGAATTTCACGTTCATATTCCCCAGCAATGTCGAGGGATTTTGTTTGTCCCGTGCATTCGGCACATCCCTGCCCTACCCCATCTTTTTCGTCCATGACGATATCGCGCACAGCCTCGATATCTTTGCGAACAAAAGACTCTGTGCCGCGGCAAATCTTCAGACCGTTGTCATTAACAGGGTTATGCGATCCGGTCACCATCACGCCACCGTCGCATTTGCGCTTAAACAGGGCAAAATACAACATCGGCGTCGTAATCTGCCCCAAATCAGTCACATACACGCCAAGCGCATTCAAGCCGCTCATGAGCGCATGCTGAATATCAGGAGAGTGCGTGCGTGCATCCCTGCCAACGACGAGTTCCGAACCTATCGGAAAATGAGACATGGCGAGTGCGTGGCCAATGCGGCCAGCCACATCGGATGTAAGCTGCGTGCGGACATCGCCGCGAATATCGTATTCTCTAAAAATGTGTGAATCGATCATAAATAATCCGCAATGTGCAATTAAGCAGGAAACATACCGCTGCCGCGCCATACAAAGCGCAGCGGCGGGTTCTACCATAGATTGCGGAATATGGCGAGTGGTACTCAAAGCTCATCTCATATTCACTCTCTGGGGACAGAGCCTATTCCCCGATTTCCGCCTGATAAACACCAAATGTTCTGTCATCAAAAAGCACCCAGACAATTTTATCCATTTTGCCCGGATTATCCGCCAGGAACTGGCGTGCCGTTTCGACGGCAATTTTTGCGGCTTTGTCTACCGGATAACCATATACACCGGTAGAAATCGAGGGAAATGCAATGGTACATACGCCATTTTCGACTGCCAGTCTCAGCGAATTGCGGTAACACGAAGCGAGCAGTTCGGGCTCACCATAAGAACCGCCCCTCCAAATGGGGCCAGGCGTATGAATCACGTAATCGCACGGCAGATTGTAGCCTTTGGTTATCTTGGCCTGGCCAGTCCGACACCCATGCAGCGTAATACATTCCTCAAGAAGCTTCGGACCGGCAGCACGATGTATGGCACCATCCACGCCGCCGCCACCGAGCAAAGATTCGTTTGCAGCATTCACAATGGCCTGCACATCCGTAATTTTAGTGATATCACCTTTTATCGCTGTTATCATAATAACTCCTTTGTCATGACTTGCGAACAAACAAGTTATATCGGTTCCGTCACAAGAAATGATGTTTCTGATGATTTGGCGCGGGCTATCGGCTTTGCCGATACGCCCTGCGTTTCGGGCTAACACGCGTAGGGGCGCGTCTGAGACCGCGTCCCTACGCGCGTTACGCCCTCCACGTTCGCCTATGCGCGAATGGCGCATACGGCTCATATCTATAATATAATCTCATACAAAGGGATCAATCAACCTGACTAATATTCATCATCATCACCATCGTCTTCATCATAATCTTCATCGTCTTCGTCGTAATCCTCATCATCCTCATCTTCGTCATCTTCGTCGTAATCCTCATCATCCTCATCTTCGTCTTCGTCATCATCTTCATCGTCTTCGTCGTAATCCTCATCATCGTCATAATCTTCATCATCT
>JAGACY010000307.1 GCA_017613855.1 Pseudomonadota bacterium | reverse complement strand
TCGAGACCAGGCAATGCGGCGGAAGCGGCATATCATTGACGAACTGTGCACGACCGGTCACGTGTTTCCACGCGCTCTCGTGAACGGCATTTTCATGAAGTGGACTGGTACGATTGGGATCTTTCATGATTTACTGCTCCAGCTGTAACGTGGAAGTGGGTCGATAAAGTCTTGCAGGGACATGGTTTTCGAGGGTTTCGAGATAGAACCCGCGCAGGATATTGCAGGCAACGGTCTTGCGATACCACGCGCTCGCGCGCATATCGCTGATGGGCGTGAAATCGCCTTCCATTGCTTTGGCGGCGGCTTCTACGTTTTCTTCGTTCCATTCCTTGCCGATGAGTGTGGCTTCGGCCAGTTTGGCGCGAGCGCCGGCAACTGCGGCAACGCCGCCGAAAGAGAGGCGTGCAACGGTCACGATGTTATTGCTGTCGGTTTCGACGTAGCAGGTGCCCGAAACGGAGCTGATATCGAGCTCGAGGCGCTTCGAAATCTTGTAGGATGCACAGCGTGCATTGTCGGGAATCGGGGGAACATCGAACGCATAGATGAATTCATCGGCTTCGATGGAAGTCTTGCGATAGCCGAGAATGAATTCGCTCATGGGGATGCTGCGGATGCCGCGCGAAGAAATGAGGCGCACGGAGGCACCCAGCGCCATCAGGACTGGAGCAAAGTCGCCGACTGGCGACGCGCCGCCGACCGATCCGCCGACCGTCGCGATCTGCTTGATCTGATGGGAGGCAAAGAAGCGCAGGATGCGGCCAAAGGGCACGTATTTATCCTGGCACATGGCTTCGAGATTGGCCAAACGAGCGGATGCGCCGATATGCAGGCCTGTCTCGTCGATCGTGACTTCCTTCAGCTCGGGAACGTTGATCAGACACATGAAATTGGCGGATTTTCGCGCATGCTTGTTGATGAGCACCGAGACATCGCTCGACCCGGAGACGATCATCGTGTCGTGATGTGACGACATAAAATCGCAGGCTTCGTCGAGGGTCACAGGCATATAGAAACGAACGCCGTCATACTCGTAATCGAGGGTATCGAGCGCCATTTCGGGTTCACGCAGTTTATCGGCGAATTCGTCATTGCCGGTTCCGGCGAGTGCGTGAACGCATTCTTTAATGGGACGATAACCGGTGCAGCGGCAGAGGTTTCCGGCCATCTGCTCATCGAACTGCCAGGGCTGCGTCATATCATGGCGATAGGTGGCTTCGAACAGGCTCATGGCCACGCCCGGCGTGCAATAGCCACATTGCGAGGCATAGTGTTCCATAATCGCGTCCTGAACGGGATGGCGTTTTTCGCCTTTGGCCAGGCCTTCGATCGTATAGAACTTCTTGCCATGGAGCATCGGCAGCAGCACCAGGCAGGAATTCACGGCGCGATAGCGCGGTTCCGGCTTGGCGTATGCGTCTTTAAAGACGACGGTACATGCACCGCAGTCGCCTTCGTTGCAGCCTTCCTTGGTCCCCGTCAGATGAAGGACATCCCTTAAATAATGAAGCAGCGACATCGTGGGCGGCAGACCCTCGATCTCGTACTTCACATCGTTAATCATGCAGCGGATCTTTTTCATACCCTCTCTCTCTGGTTATCGCACCCAAGTGCGCCTTCTCCCTAAAGAACCATGCTACCGGACAGCCGTGCCGGCAACATCTTCAAAAATGAATTCTCTTCTTTCTTTTATACTGTTTTGAGCGTTGTGAAAATTCAAATTTGCTTTAATTTATGCGAATTTCACCTATCCAGATGCAACTTTGTTTCACAAGTGTTCCTTTTTGAAATCCAGCAATGTAGGCAATTGTGCGCATAAATTTCAATCGAATCACATACCAAAGAAGTAAGAATTGAATAAAATTCACACTTCGTTTGATTATGAAATTGGACTATACCTTTTGTTATAGAGGAAAAAGAAGAAGCAATAGAAATGAACTGATTATTGTTTTGTTTGAAAAAAATACAAAAAAGCATAACATTTTCGAATTATCATCTTAATTTTGCTTGCATGGATTATTAGATTGAAAGATAATACTGTGTGCACGAGGCATCCAATGTGGTTGTCTCGCTTACACAAGCCGGGTGAAATATGAAAAAGGAAAAAACGGAGCAGCGTATGAACCAGTTAGATAAAAATATTCTTGAGACACTGCAACGGCGCGCGGATATTTCAAATAAAGATTTGGCAGCACAGAATGGACTTGCAGAAAGTTCCATGCTCAATCGAGTAAAGAATCTGAGAGAGAAAGGCATCATCACTGCATATCGTGCGGTAATCAACCCCAAAGCCATCGGCTACAATGTTCAGGCATTGATATTGATCAACCTGAGCCAGCATCAAATCCAGTCCATTGCAGCCTTTGAGGAAAAAGTCGTGCAGATTCCCGAAGTCAAAGTTGGATATTACATTACGGGACGCTATGACTATGCGCTTCACGTCGTTCTTCGCGACATTGATCATCTTGCAACGCTCACGAAGAATGTCATTTCCAAGCTGCCGGGCCTTGAGCGCCAGGAAACCTTCCTGATTTTCTCTTCGATCAAAGAAGAGACCGGTTATTCTCTCGACTACGCCATCTAGCCATGAACTACGAAAAGTATCTCTCGATTGGGCGCGAGGCGGCCACTCTGGCAGCAGACAATCTTGCCAAATTATGGATGGTTCCTCGAGAAATCTCAATCAAATCGGACGAATCCCTGCTTACGCAAATTGATACCGAAAATGAAGCTCTTCTTGTGGATTTTCTTGCCCAAAAGACGCCGGATTTTGGTTTTCTTGGTGAGGAAAGCGGGATTCACGAGGCTCGAAAGAGCGATCAGCCCTATTGGTATGTCGATCCGGTGGATGGAACATCAAATATGGCCCATCGTTTTCCGTGGGCATGTATTTCAATTGGCCTTGTCGTACAGGGTCAGCCGGTCGTTGGCGTCATTAACAATCCGATCCAAAAACATGAGTTTTACGGAGCTCTTGGTTTAGGCGCGTTTTTTAATGGGCAAGCCATGCATGTATCCCGAAATGGCGAGTTCAGCCGAGCGCTTTTGGCAACGGGATTTCCAGTTGGGCCGCATCAAACGCACTTTCCCAATCTTGAGAATTTCGGCAAAGTATCGATGGCTGTTCACTCTGTTCGTCGTCCAGGCAGCGCAGCACTCGATCTTGCAAGTGTCGCTGCAGGCTGGTTCGACGGTTTTTGGGAAATCAACCTCAAACCGTGGGATACTGCGGCAGGGGTTGTTCTGGTACGTGAAGCGGGCGGGGTTGTAACCGGATTTGAAGGCGACGACTACGATCCTCATGTACCGTACATTATCGCTACAAACGGCATTATTCACGACGAACTCCACACAATTGTCCGCAAAGCGGGATGATTTTAGGGTGTGCGCCTGCTATTGCCGGTAAACCGGCAATACGCCGGGCGCATTGGCGCTATTGCATACGCGCCAATCATATTCTTTAAAGTGGATTGCACTCTATTGCGATTTAGTTTAAACTTTTTTACCTGTGTTGCCATTTAAGTCATTCCTTTAGGAATGCAATGGCATGATTGTTCTTTCATGGTGAGGGAAACATGTCCGATAATACCACACGGCGGGCTTTTTATTGTCAGGATTCGCTTTGGCAGTCATTTTCTGATTTAGCTGTCAAACGGGGATGTGCTGTAGACACATTGCTAAATGAAGCGATGACCGCGTATCTCCAGTCATTTCCAGCACCCATGCCCCAGAATCAGAACAACTATGCGCAGCAGGCTTATGCCGCTTCCCCTCAGGCATCACCAGCAAGAGCGCCAGTATCACCACACCAGGCATCGCCGGCATACGGTCGTCAGCCAGCCCCAATCAATGCTGTAAACCCAGCCTATCGTTCTGGAAATTCCATTCCACCGGCACCGGTTTCACCGCAAGCGGGTCGCATTCCGCCTGCACCACCGGCACAGAATTACCGCCGTCCGCCTTCGATCTTCGAAGAACCGGTTTCGGAAGGCCCCATGCCCGGTGGCAAACCCATGGTTCTTGCTTCACTTTCACAGCCTGCACAGCCTCAGAATAATGCAGCAATGATCCCGCAGCCCCAGGCTTATGCCCAGCGCAATCAGCAAATCCAGCAGGGACAGCCGCCGCTTTACATTATTTTTGGCAACCAGCGCTACACCGTCGAAAAAGACAAATATATCATTGGCCGATCATCGCAGCTTGCCGACCTCGTCATCCGCGACGGCAACATTTCACGAAAGCATTGTGCGGTCATCTTTAAAAATGGCTCCTATTACATCAAGGATCTCGATTCGACAAACGGCATCGAGTTCCAGGGACACCGCATAGACACCAAACGCATTGAAGAAGGTGATCAGTTCAATATTTGCGAATTCCATTTCACCTTCACCTATCGGTAAAAATCATTCCATCTTCTTTTTGAAAGCCATGTATTTACATGGCTTTTTTAATATCCAGATATGACTGAGCATACCAATCCCATTGATATCACAGCCCAGGAAGCGCTGATTCGAGCCATTCAGTCCCGCACCGAAAACGCCGATCCCTCCCCGGAATCCCCTGACTTTGAGCCGCAAATACTCGCCAAATGCCTCAAGTTTTTCCCATCGTTCGGTATGGATGATGTCCCCAAATTGCTCTCTTTGGTGCGCAGTCATTTCGTCCAAAACCCATCCACTGCGGACATCCCCAAAATTGCCCAAAAAACAGTAGTTTTTCTTTCTCCCTTTAAAGACAACTCGCTCGACATTAAATCCCTCATTCTCTTGAGTGTACAAATCACCGCAGCATTACTCAGTTTAATGCGAAACCATGCCAGCGAAGAATACCTGTCTCAAGCCATCACAGACCTCGCAACGACATGGTCCGATTCTCTGTCAGAAGCGTTTTCCTCTGATTCAGGCGCATCCGCCCCAGAAACTGTACTCACAGATGAAAACAGCACCTTTGCGGATTCCATAAAGGATTGGGATGCTTTCACCTGGGATGAAATCGGCATCGGGGCGTTTGCCCCCCCCTGGCACCAGAGTGATTTACATGCCCTGAAAGATGATATTGCCCATATTCTCAATGAATCCCCGCAGGAAATCCCCGGGTATGTCCGATTGATCATGACAGCACCCAAAAGCTGGCTATATGCGCAGTATTTGCAAATGAATCCCGTTACACGGCATGCCATCTATCTCATCGTTGCCAAGCAAAAAACACTTCAAAATGAGCCTCCTATGGCCGAATCGGATTTCGAAAGCTGGCTCAGACTTGAAGCACAAGCCCAGCAGGCCTTTAGTTCCTGGCTAAAACACAGCGATAACATTCCCATCCAGGGCACTTTTTCCGCGTTGATTTCTGCCCTCATCCGGCGCGAGAACGATCTGCCCGATTGGTATTCCGGATGGATCCGCAGTGTCGAATTCAGCATGCCGGCAAATCCCCTCTCTTTCTGGCCCTCTTATGAGAACTGTCCAACGGCGATGGATTTTCAAATTTTCTGGCGTGCCATGGCATGGAGCGATGCAGGTGAGGATATCAAAGCCTTCGAAATACTCGAATCACATCTGGCCGAGGGAAACAATATACCTGTTCTGTGGTTATTGATGGCCCATATTTCGGGCAAGTTACAACACTTTGGCCAGGCAGAACATGCGCTGCTACAGGCAGCCGAACAGCCCCCCAAAACCTGTGCCTTGCAGGGAAAACCACCACGATGCATGTCAACTCAGCGATGGCAGCAAGCGCTGGACAATGCAAACGCGCTCCTGGCACTGGCTGCACTGCAGTATGCCCAAAAATCCCCAAGCCTCGAGCCGTCTCTGCTCGAACTGGCCATGCATCACGGCAATACCGCCATTGCTTCCGAAGCGGCACTTTGTGCATTTGATGCCCAAATCGAAGATTTATCCCAAACTATCCGGGTTTTATCCGAACGCCAGGAGGTACGGGAAGCTTTTGCAGAAAAGCTGACAGCACGCCGAAACCGGGATCACCTTGAATATCTCTGGGAATTTACGCAGCAGCTTCAAAAGGCCATTGGCCAGGATCCTTCTATCATATTGCTTGAAGCACTTTCACAGCTGGATGATGCCTGGACCGCATTGGGTACCCTCTCCAGAGCACTCCACAGTCTTTCCCGACAAAGCGATCTCTATTGGTGTGCAGCCGAACTCTGGATCGATCTCCATTCGGAACTCCAATCCTACGATGAAGCAGTCATGGGCATCGTGGACAGCTTTGCCCAGGATGATCCCCGTGCAACCAGAACGCTCATCTACATGATTGCAAGGCTCCCCAAAGCCGCCTACGGCATGCTTCAAACCCTCATGACAGAGACGATCGGGCGTGAAGCCGTACATCAGGCTTTTGCACGCATTCAGAATTATTCTGCCCAGCCGCCCCATTCAGACGTACCTTCCATCGACTGGACAGAAATCTCACTATGGATGCTGCCCTATTCATGGCAAGTGATTTACCGCGCTTCGAGATATCAACTGCCGCCAAGCCCCGAAGAAACAGCGAAAAAGGCACGCAGAGATCAAGTGCTTGCGGCACGCGGCCTAAAGACAAACGCCCACGAAACTGCACCCGATCCCGCACAATGGGTTCATGAAACACAGAAGAAAGCCAGCGATGCCTTTGAATTTTAATGCGGAATGCGGAATGCGTAATTGGGATGCAAAACTAAGGGGGAAGTCTGATTAATGCGGAATGCGGAATGCGGAATGCGTAATATTGAATTTGAGCCTACTTTAAAATATTTAATTTAAATATTTTAAATATGCAATTTACATATTTAAATAATATTCCAAACATCCTACATTGAGTCGAACAATTTAATCGTTTGATTTTAAAGAGCTTTTTATTTTTATTCTCTTGGTCTGAGAATTTCTATAGCCGCCTGTGCCAGCAAATTGCTGAGCTCTGTGATATGGAGATTTTCTATGACGACCTTAGATGAAAGATTCAAATCAGAAGCCCTGAGCCAAGCCGATGCTTTATTGTCACATGCCCTGCGGCTGACTCACAATGATAAAGATGCCGAAGACCTCGTCCAGGATACCCTTATCAAGGCATACCGGAACTTCGACAAGTTCGAAGAAGGAACCAATTGCAAAGCATGGTTATTCCGCATCATGACCAATGAATATATTTCTCAGTATCGTCATTCACAACGCGAACGTGCATGTGTCGATCCACACGAAGAGCTCGATGATAATCAGCCAGATAAATCCGATGTGTATTATCCGGATAATGAATTTTGCGAGGACAGCCCGGATTTCAGTGATGAAGTTTCGTTTGCCCTCAAGCATGTACCGGATGATTTTAAAGCAATCGTCATCATGGCCGATTTACAGGATCAATCCTACAAGGAAATCTCCGACAATCTTTCCATCCCGATTGGCACAGTCATGAGCAGACTTTTCAGGGGCAGGCAGATCCTTCGCAAAAAACTGCATGATTATGCTGCATCCCTTGGCATCGTGCGCGCCTAATCCATCACGGGTCGTGCGTCATTTGTCATTCATATTCAATTTGATTTGAATATGAATCTCATTTCCACAGCAAATGACGCATCCCTTCTGAGGCAGGACAACATCATCCTATCAAACAATCGCTGTTTTTCCCAAAGGCCTCTATGAATACCGAAAAGAATATACGCTTTGAGCAAGAAGCCCTACCCCACATGAAAGCGCTGTATGGTATGGCTCTGAAATATACACATAGCGAGCATGAAGCAGAAGATCTGGTTCAGGACGTGATGTACAAAGCTTATC
>JAGACY010000306.1 GCA_017613855.1 Pseudomonadota bacterium | reverse complement strand
GAAGACCTTGCGAATACCTAAATAATTCCGAATTACGAATTACGAATTACGAATTACGAATTACGCATTCAACAAGCGCCGGCGTATCGTTTGCAAAACGATAGCCAGGCGCATGGCGAGCGTATTGCCGAAAGGCAAAAGCGAGCAAAAAATAAGGCACAAACGGGGTAAAGAGTTGACCAAAAGCGCTATCTTTGGTAATAGCGCACGGCGTTTTACCATGTCTAAACCATGGCAAAATTGGGATAATTAGCGCGTTTGCGCATGTTTTATTAACACTTAGCTGGCACGTATTTGTGCCGAAAATAGAGTTGACTATGGATGGAAATGCCGGTGGTTTCGGTGGTGGTATGTTTTTTATTATCATCATTGGTGTGATGATTCTTTTTATGTTCATGTCGAGCAGATCGCAAAAGAAAGCGCAGGAAATGCGTCAGAGTATGCTCAAATCCATCAAGGCCGGTGATGAGATCGAAACCGTTGCGCGTCAGATCGGCAAAGTGCTTGCGATTAGCGGTGAGCGCGTGACGATTGATGTCGGTCCGGATTCGAGACACCCCATGCAGATGGTCGTTCATATTGAAGGTATTATGCGCGTTCTGAAAGAGGAACCGAAACTGGAAGAGAATAAATCATAAATCAATTGCATGACATCTTTAAAGATGGATGCAGAGTTCTGTTTGTTAACACACAGCCGATGTTCGGGAGTCCGTGCATTGAGCGTTGTAAATACAAAGAGGTTACGCGATGTCGCGAAGTTGGTATTTAAGAACCGCCTTGCTGGTGTTTCTTATTTTATTTTCATGCGTCATATTGATGCCGACAGTCGTCGAGATGATGCTTTATCCCGAGGCGAAGGATGAGGTCGCCGAGGAAGTATTGACGGAAGAACCGGTGCGCAATCCACCGCTTCCTCAGTGGTATGAGGATCTTCCGGGCTGGATGAAGCAAAAGACCCTCTCTCTGGGTCTTGACCTTCAGGGTGGTTTGATGCTGCGTTATTCGGTCGATGTTGACTCAGCTTTGAATGATAAGATGTCCTCGAATGCCGGCAATATCCGAAGTGCTTTGGCCGGTATGGGTAAAGAAGTGACTGCCGTTCGCCATGATCGTGCGCTCAAGCAGCTCAACTTTACCTTCCGCAATGAAGAAGATCTCAAGGTCATTACAGAAGAATTCCTGTATGACTACCCGATGCTGGCCGTGGTCAAAACCGAAGGTTCGACCATTACACTGGGTCTGCGCGAAGGTGTCTATAAAGATTCGGAAGAATCTGCCGTTCAGCAGGCTGTTGAAATTATTCGTGAACGTATCGATGGCCTTGGTGTTGCCCAGCCGACGGTCCGCGTCGAATCCGGCCGCAATATTGCTGTCGAGCTTCCTGGTTTGTCACGTTCCCGCGTGGCTGCTGCCGAAAGACTGATTTCGACGACGGCTGTGCTGACCTTTAAACTCGTAGCCGACCGCAGTGAAGCCATTGCCGTGTTTACGAATTTCAGCCAGAAAGTGACGCCCGACAGTGGGATTTATGTCGGCGGCGGTACGCTCCGTGCCGATGACGTCGTCGATCCCGCAACCAAGCGCGTCATCAAGACCGGCAAAGAAATTCTGAAGGATTTCGTTCGCGCCAATGAACAGGAAATCCCCAGTGGCCGCGAAGTTGACTATGAAAAAGTCGATCTGCGCGAACGCCGCATGGAAGTTGCCGATGATGTCGATGTCAACACGCTGCCCCAGAGCTGGCGTATGCGCCTGGTTCGCACCGACATGCCGCCTTTGAGTGGTGAAAACGTCGAGGCTGCCTATCCGGCGAGCAATCCCGATACCGGTATGCCTTACGTTTCACTCAAACTCGACCGTATCGGCGGTGACACCTTCTACGAGATTACCAAGCAGCACGTAGGCGACCAACTCGCTATTCTCATGGACGACACGCTCGTGAGCGATCCTGTCATCCGCAGCGAGATTCCCGGCGGCAATGTTTCGATCGAAATGGGCCGCGGCAATCGTCAGGATACTTTGATGGAAGTCAATAACCTCGTCGTTTCGCTGCGTTCGGGTGCTTTGCCGGCACCAATCCGCCAGGAATACAAAACCCTCGTCGGTCCTTCCCTCGGTGCTGACTCGATTAAAACCGGTATGGAAGCACTTCTCATCGGTTTTATTCTGGTTTTCATCGTCATGCTGTATTACCAGACTTCGGGCTTGATTGCTGACTTTGCGTTGCTTTGCAACGTGCTCTTTATTATGGCTGGTATGGCCTCGATGGGCGCGGCACTCACGATGCCCGGTATTGCCGGTATCATCCTTACCGTTGGTATGGCCGTCGACTCGAACGTCATCGTCTTTGAGCGTATCCGCGAGGAACTGCGAATGAGCGAGACACCGAGAAAGGCGATTCACATCGGGTATGACAAGGCTTTGTGGACGATTCTCGACTCGAACATCACGACGGCCGTTGCCGCCATCGTGCTCATGAACTTCGGTTCCGGTCCGGTCAAAGGTTTCGCAATTACCCTGTTGCTCGGTATTATTGCCACGGTTTACACCGCATTCTTCGTCTCCAAGACTATTTTTGAACTCAAAGTCCGCATCAGCCCGGACAAGATTTCTATTTAATAGTTAGATGCAATAAGGAGTTTGAATTATGCAATTCAGAATGATTCCCCCCAATACAAAGATTAAATTCATGGCAGTGCGCAAGCCGGTCATGGGTGCACTCTTTTTGATTGCCCTGTGCGGATTGATTCTGCCGTTTATCGTTTCCCCGAACTGGGGCACGAGCTTTCAGGGCGGTACTTCGATTACCCTTCATTTTGATGAGGCCGTCCCAACAGAGCAAGTCCGTAAAGAATTTGTCGATGATCCGCGTTTTGAAAGCGTTTCGGTGCAGCAAATCGGCGATGAATCCAAAAATCAGTACGTCGTTCGTACCCGCACGTCGACAACCCTGAACTGTGAAAAACTCGAGGTGGTCAAACAGAAACTCAATGAAGCCGTTGCTGCCCAGACACAGCAAATCATGACAATCGGCCAGTGGCCGGTTTGCGATGCCAGCAAAGAAGATGGTATTCGCGGCGATTTCTATGTTTCTCTCGTTCCGGTCGAAGGCAAAAATGCCGTCGAAACGCTCCCCGCAGCCACTGCCATTCAGGATGTTCTCAAAACCGCAGAACTCGAAGCCGTCGTTTCGTTCGATGAAGGTGCCAACCGTTATCTGGTCAAACCAACCGGCATTCAGAATGAAGTCATCGACCTGCTGACAACAAAATTCCCGACTCAGTTCAATAAAGATTTAGGCCTCGATCAGATCGATACCGTCGGCGCCGACGTCGGTGAAAAATTCCGTTCGGATGCTATCGTCAGCATTTTGGTCGCACTGCTGCTCATGCTGCTCTACATTGGCCTTCGTTTCGATGCGCGCTATGCACCGGCCGCCGTCGTTTCACTGACGGTGACGACGCTCATTACGTTCCTGTTTGTCAACATTGCGCAGATCGAGATTACACTCGAAACAGTCGCTGCATTCCTTTCGCTGGTTGGTTACGGTATTAACGATACCATCGTTACCTTCGACCGCGTTCGCGAAAATGTTGCACTTGCTGAACCGGGCGTCCAGACTTCCGATATCGTCAATAAGGCAATTAACGAATGCCTCAGCCGTACCATCATTACGAGTATTACAACCCTCGTGGCCATCATTCCTCTGGCTGTTCATGCCACCGGCGCCACTCAGGCATTTGCCATCATCATGTCCTTCGGTATCTGCGTAGCGACCTTTAACTCGATGTTCGTTTCGTGCCCGATGCTCCTGGTCTTTGATGATTTCTTCAAAAACATGGCCAAACGCAACGAAGCTCGCAAAGAAATTGCCGAAATCAATGCAATGTGAGTTTTAATGCGGAATGCGGAATGCGGAATGCGGAATTGAATCTGCAAAACTAAGAAAAAAGCCTGGTTCGGAAGGATCGGGCTTTTTTTTAATTCGGAATTCGGAATTCGGAATGCGGAATTGAATCTGCAAAACTAAAGGAAAAGCCCGGTTCGAAAGGATCGGGCTTTTTTAATGCGCAATTGGCAATGCGCAATGCGCAATTGAGTTTGCAAACACTCAGTTTTCTTGCTTTTGGGTTTTGGTAATGGCAATCAAAAGTCTGAGTAATTCTTTGCAATCCTGATAGATACTTTCAAATGCCTTTTGTTCCAAATATCCGCTTTCGTACAATAATTCTAACCAGTATTCAGTTTCGCTTGCCTCTTTGAGAGAAATATTCATTTTGGCGTAAAAATCAGGTTTGCTCTGTCCATGAATGGCTTCTTTGATATTGGCACCAATACTTGTGCCACTACGTAATATTTGGCGTGACATGGTGTATTCTCTGTGTTCATTGCATAGATATTGATAGAGCTTGATGATGCGCAGAGCAAATTGCTTACTTTTAGTGACAATTACATTATTGGATCCCATAAAACCTCCATAATTCAAGCTGATGCTTTTGAATTCATAATTCAACATTATGAATTCCATTCACCATAATCTTCAGAATTTCCCCATGGTTTTGTATCCCAATCCCGCATTCCGCATTCCGCATTCCGAATTATGCTGTTGCTTTACACATTGTGAATTGCTCACCCTATATATTGTCCAAAATCTCCAAAAACGGCCGAAAATTTAAAAAACAAAGCCTTGTCACAATGTAGTACTTTGTCGTAGTAATAGGATTTTGGTTTGCGCGGCTATTGGCTGTGCCAATACGCCTCGCGCATCATGGCTTTTTTGCTGCGCAAAATGCGCCATGATTCATTTTTTTGAAATTGCATGCACTATCCCTTTGTACAGACGTTCCATGGAACGTCT
>JAGACY010000041.1 GCA_017613855.1 Pseudomonadota bacterium | reverse complement strand
TTTTAATCTCGAAATTGATGAATATCACGCAAAAACTCAAAAAATATATTATCACCAAAAAACAATCGATTTTAATGATAATATTACCAGCGAAGAAGTTGGTGCAGATGCTGCTTATCTGATGAGCAAATCATACGATTGTCTGAATGTGCCTCTGGATGTGCCGCCGCCCGAAAAGAAATGGGAAGGCCAGTTCTTTGCAGAACTCGGATATAGTTATTCTGCCTATCTGGGATTCCCTACCGAGCAAATATTGCCCAATATGGGGGGACATCTTTTGGTGTCCTATCTCATCGATCCCTATATTTTTGTTCGAGCCGGATTTGAAATACTCGCTGTGATCAGTGACAGTAGCAGGGAATTGTATGATACGTTTCAGGTGTATCAGATTCCCGTTGACGTCGGTATGATCAAATTCTGGAATTGGTTCGGATTGTATTTTGCAGTCGGGACAACCTTTAGTTTTTCGACGTCCTTTGCGATTGCACATTCGACGATTTGCAAAACTTTTGGACGCGATGATCTTGAATGCAGTGATGGAGATGTCGTCGTCACCGACTCGAGCTTTGCTTTAAATATCGATGCTCAGTTGGGCATGAAATTTGGCAGAAATCCTTTTTATTTTGTGATCGAAGGCACGGCAAGCCTGACGGCTTACCCCATGCTCGATGAGAAATCATTCCGTTTTCCCATCGGTTTGCGCACAGGCATTGAATACTGGTTCTGATGCATCAGGTTTGCAGAATAATTCCGCATTCCGATTGCACTTTACCAAATAAGATTGCTATGATGTAAAAAGGACGTACGTCGTAAGGAGCTGAGCATGAATCGTCGTAGATGGCTGATAAGTCTGGGAATTGCATGTGCCTGCGTGGGATGTGTGGAACGCCACTCGGGTGAGCCTGTGGCTGTCGATGACTGCCCGGAAGATCCGCTCAAAACGCATCCGGGGGCTTGTGGCTGCGGTGTGCCGGATATCTATGATATTGCTGCGGGTGATTTCACGTGCCATCTGGCCAAAGATATCGATTTGTGCCCGAATGATCCGCTCAAGACGTCACCTGGTCCCTGCGGCTGTGGCCGCCCCGATGACGATAACGATCACAACGGTCTTCCGGATTGCGTCGATGATATGCTCGATATGTGTCCGGATGATCCCAATAAAGAATTACCTGGCAGTTGTGGCTGCGGTATCCCCGATGACGATCTCAATCATAATGGGGTGCCCGATTGCTATGATCCAAAGATCGATTTGTGCCCTGCCGATGATAATAAGATAGCACCTGGTGAATGCGGATGCGGTGTCAAGGATCTCGTTTACGAAAATGGGAGTACGGTGTGTTCTGACATCGATTTATGCCCAAAAGACAAGAATAAAACGAATCCGGGCGTCTGTGGCTGCGGCATTGCGGATGTCGATTTGGATGATAATGGAACGACGGATTGTCTCGAGGACGGCGAAGACTATTGTCCAAAATCGGAAGAAAAACGGCTGCCCGGGGTTTGTGGATGCGATGTTTCTGATTCTATCGATGAATCAACCGGACTGCCCGAATGCTTGTCGCCGATAGTCGATCTGTGCCCGAATGATCCGCTTAAAACCCGCCCGGGTGTGTGTGGATGCGGCAATTCGGATGAAGTGGACAGCGATGGCGATGGCAGTCTGGACTGCATCGATCAGTGTCCCGAAGATGCCAATAAATCTGCCCCGGGCATCTGTGGATGTGGCATCGAAGATAGCGCCGATAATCTGGCAGATTTCGACGAAGACGGAACGCCAAACTGTATCGACTCCTGTCCGGAAAATCCCTGGAAATCACAGCAAGATGCCTGCGAAGGCTGTTCATCACTCGAAGTGAACTACAATGATGAGGCGATTTGCGCAAAAATGATTTCTGATGCCGAAAGCTTTATCGCTTTCAGAAATGACTGGAATAAAGGGGGTTATCGCAACAATACCCAGGAAAAAGCATTTATGCTCGTTAACGACATTAACCTGGGCACCAAAATGACTCAAAGCCAGGCGGAAAAATGGGTTGGTATTGGCACCGAATCCCAACCGTTTGATGCGATCTTTTTGGGGAACGGTCATACGATCAATGCCGTTCATACCAATGGGAAAAATACCGAGACGCTGATTCTTGGCAATTCGAAAGCTTCCCATGTCGGGATCTTCGGATTTACAAGAGCTGCCAGAATTGACAATCTTCATCTGGAACTTTCATTTGTTGGCAAAGACTACGTTGCCACGCTGATTTCCAGTGCCGAAGGTACTCATCTTACCAATATCACGCTCAATCATAGTACCATCACGGCCGACTCCTATGGTGCCGGTATCGTTGCTCTGTTTTATGCAGGAACTATGAAAGATGTCTTTGCACTTGAAGATTCTGAGGTTCATGTCGTTGAGCGCATTGCGGGAGGTATCGCAGGGATGGTGACTGACTCCCAAATCGCTCATGCTGTTTTTATGGGGGATCTCACATGTCAGCAAGAAGCTGGTGGTATCGCAGGCATGATTGAAACCTCGACACTCAGCAATTCCTATTCGATGGGCAGTATCACCGGCGGTTCGAAAATTGGCGGCATTATCGGAGAACTGGCTTCGCGTTCTTCTTTACTCAATGTTTATTCGACTACGCGTTTGATTTGTCAGGAAGGACCATGTGCGTTGCTGACTGCTGTCATACGCGATTTCTCTACGCTGCTCAACGGATATACGGCCGGCAGAATTGTCAATGAGATCCCCGAAGTGGTTCCGCCTGAGGAACCGGATCCGATTGACCCAAATGACCCGGATAACCCGACTGATGATATCGTTTTCGAGGTTCCCGTCGCTTCATTGGTCGCTTCCATTGCCAGTTCTGATAATGTCATCGGAAAATTGTATTATTGGCAAAAAATATCGGAGCCTCCCATCCCCGAAGAGAGCCTCTCTTTAAAATACATACAGGCACCCGAATTATTCGGATTCCCCCAATTGGTCCCCTATCTGCTCGATCCGGATACTTTGAAGGCAAAAAGTCGTCTGCTCGATACGTTGTCTGGTAATTTAACATGTTATAATGACAATACATGCACGCTCGAAGGCACGGCTTGCTACAATTGGATTTCGAGCCCCAATGTTACAATCTATATTCCAGGGACCGGCAAGCCCATGAGCGTCCATTTGCCCGTCTTTAATTTGGAATGATGTAAGAATAATTGCGCATTGCGCATTGCGCATTGCGCATTAAAAAACACATAGCTTCAATTTTTGCCAAAGAATAAAAAGTTTCGCATACTGCATCGTTGAGAATCGGGATCATGATGAACCCGAATAAATGGACCCTTAAGTCCGCATCGCGAGTATGCTATGAAACAATGGATTGTACCTCTTTCTTTGCTTTTGTTACTTTCTTCCTGCAGCAGCACATCACAGGATAAAGACACCGTGGTCGCTGCGGCCAATACACCGGCCAGCACTGCGCCTGCTGCGCCTGACAACAGCGCCAAAAATAAGGAAAATATCGCAATATTCGTCAAGAATAATGCCGATAATCTGGCAAACTATGCCATGAAGTTTGCCAAATCCGATGATTTCGCCAAAGAAGTCCAACGGATTATCGACGAATCGAAGGCTGCCCAAAAAGCCAAGAAGAAAAAAGCCAATAACGACGCGGTAAAACTGATTCAAGCCGATGGCCTTAAATCGCTCTATGAATCACGCCAGTATGCTCCGATATTTGTGAGCAGCGGCGCGCTTCCCACATCTCTCGATCCGCTCCTCTCAGAATTGGATCATCTCGATGATCATGGGTTGGGCAAAACCATCGATCTTCAGCCGTGGCGCGATGCCATTGCCGCACTCGGGGAAAATAAACCCGATGCCGGGAATGATAAATTCACGTTTACTGACGAAGAACAGGCCACCATCACCAATCTCATCGTCGAGCGCAACATTGATGTCCGCGATCAAAAAGCCGTCAGCGCACTCATTGCTGAACTCGTTAAAGACGAAAACCTGATGCCCAGACTGCACCAGACCGTTGCCGAACGCATTCAGCAGCAATCGCAGCATGCTCAGCAAAACGCACTCGCCGATGTGCTGACGGCCGATGTGATAATGCGCTTTGCGCGGGCCATGAAATTCAATAACCTCACGCACCTCACTGAAGAAGAAACCGCGCAGATCGGCAAAAAACCTTCGGATGCCAAATATCAAGCCATCACTGAGGCTCGCACCAATGTTTGGATGCACACCCTGGCTGCAGTTCTCGATTCTCCTGCCCCCGGCATGAAAGAGGATGATTCAGCTGCCAAAGCCGAAAAACCGGCCGATAACGCTGCAAATGCCGAAACCCAGCAGGATGAATTTGCTGCTGCCGTCATGGATGAAGCCGCCGATGCCCACAAGGCCGAAGCCGAGGCCGCAGCGGCCGAAGCCGCTAAAATGGAGCACGCATCGAGCGTACAGGAACTCGTCGATGCCCTCTATCCAGCCCATCCCGATTATAAAAAGCTCATGGAAGCACGCCGGCATTATGCCGAGCTTCCCGACTGGGAAAACATCTCGGCCATGCCCCTCAAAAAAGGCAAGACCTTTAAAAATCTGCCTGCTCTGCGCAAACGACTCGCCGCCGAAGGCTACTACCATGGCAGTGTTACCCCCGAGGCACTCAGTGCCAAAAACGCCATGGATTATGACGACGAAATCCGCGCCGCTGTTCAGCTTTATCACGAGGCCCATCAGCTCGATTACGATGAATCCAAGGGCATAAATAAATCTTTCTGGGAAAGCCTCAACACCTCGCGCCAGAAACGTCTCGACCAAATTGATGCCAATCTGCGCCGCTGGCACAATACCCAGCTCCTCGATTCGCCTTATTATATCTTCGTCAATGTGCCCGAATTCTATGGCGAGGTTTGGCGTGACGGCAAACGCGTCTACCGATTCCCCGTCGTCGCAGGCAATGCCAAGCGCCAATGCGATCCCCAGACAAAACAGTGGAAATTCATCAATGCCACCCCGCTGCAGCATGCACGCATGCTCTACATCGAATACAATCCCTACTGGAATGTGCCTCCGCGCATCGAACAGGAAGATTATATCGAGAAAATCAACGCCGATCCGACCTGGCTGACGACACACGGTTACGAATATTATACCAGCGGCGGGCATACCACCCTCAGACAGCTGCCGTCCGAAAAGAACGCACTCGGGCGCGTCAAGTTCATCTTCCCCAACCCACACAGCACGTTCCTGCACGACAGCCCCCAAAAACACTTCTTTAAATATCCCATCCGCGCCTTCAGCCACGGTTGTATGCGCGTCTGGAAACCCCTCGACCTCGCCAAACTCCTCCTCGAGTATGATGGCCAGTGGTATCCAAAACTCGCCAAGGAAATCGACGAGAAGAACAAGGATGATCGCCTCGAAACTAAGCGTTTCGTGCTTAAAAACCGATTTGACGTCTTTATCGATTACTTTACCGTTCGCACCGACGACGAAGGTCTCGTGCATTTCTTCGCCGATCCTTACAAATACGTGCGT
>JAGACY010000305.1 GCA_017613855.1 Pseudomonadota bacterium | reverse complement strand
GAATGCGGAATGCGGAATGCGGAATGATGCAGGCATTTTCAATGCCTGTCTAAAGTGCGGCAGAACAGACGTTCTTGAGTTGTTTTTAACATTCAATTGCGCATCGCACATGGCACATTGAAAATTTCTGCATTGCGCATTGAAAACAAAATCCTTTATTTATTTTCAAAATCCCTATATCACGCCGCAAATTCGGGTGGTTTGTGACATCCGGTTTTTTCATTAAAAAATGGACATGATTTCAAATGGATAAAGAGAATAACAATTCGCAGACCATATCTTCTGAAAAGGAAGAACAATCACCTGTGGATGCCCAGTCTCAGACGGGTGCTGATGCAACAGTAGACCCGACAGATACAGAATCGGATTCCGAGGCCGATCAGGAAGAATCCCATGTGACGGTGATTGAAGATGGTTCCTGTGTCTACCATATCGTCGGTACGGCACATGTCAGCGATAAAAGCCGCCAGGAAGTCGCCAGGCTTATCGAAAGCATCAAGCCGGATAAGGTATGTGTTGAGCTTGATCAGGAACGATATGACAGTTTTTACGATACAGATCGCTGGAAAAAACTCGATATTTTTGAAGTCATCAAAAAGGGAAAATTCCTTTATTTGCTGGCAAATCTGGCGATATCTGCTTATCAGCGCAAGATGGGCGCGAAACTCGGCGTCAAACCGGGCGCAGAGCTGATTGGTGCTACCGAGGTTGCCAAAGCCAATGGTGCTGAGGTCGTTCTCATTGACCGAAATATTCACATTACGCTTAAACGTGTGTGGGGCAATTTGGGATTCTTTACCAAATGCAGTCTTTTGGGTGCGATTGTCGAATCTCTGTTTGAGGGCAAGGACGAATCCAAAGAAGAAACTTCCGAGGATATTGAAAATCTCAAAAAGGATGAGAATATTTCGAGCATGATGGAGACCTTTGCTGAAGAATTGCCGGAGGTCCATCTGCCGTTGATCGATGAACGCGATCGTTATTTGGTAGCCAAGATGCGCGAATGCGGCGGAAAAAATGTCATAGCCGTTGTCGGTGCTGGCCATGTCGCAGGGATGCAGCGCTATTTTCACACAGAAATTGACACCAATGCACTCGAAAAACTGCCGAGAAAAGGCATCTTGATCCCGATTATTAAATGGGCGATTCCTTTGATTATCTTAGGCGGGATTGCGTATGGTGTCTATACGCATGGATTCGAATCTCTCTATGAGATGCTGACCAGATGGATACTGCCGAATTCAATTTTCTGCTTTATAACGGCGGTGCTTGCCCTAGCCCATCCTTTGACGATAATTGCTTCGATCTTTGTTTCACCGCTCACTTCGACAACGCCTGTCATTGGTGCGGGAATTGTCCTTGGGTTGCTCGAAGCCTGGCTTCGCAAGCCAAAAGTTGAAGATTGCGAGGATCTCGTCAACGTTCATACGCTCAGGGGATTTTATAAAAATCGTTTTACGCATGTTTTGATTGTTGCCGTTTTGACGACATTTGGTTCTGCCGCCGGAGCATGGATCGGGATTGCCTGGCTGCTGGCGTTTCTTGGTTTGAACTGAGGCTTGCCCGGGGCGTTGCGGGGTGGAACCCCGCACTGGGGGTAGGCGCGTATTGTGCGTGTGAATCACTGTATTCACACGCACAATAGCGCCGCAGGGGGCTCGCCCCCTTTCCCAAAAATAAACAGGCGCATGATGGGTTCAGGCGTGATATAAAAAAAGTTTGTGAACAATTTGGGTGTTATTCCAAGGAGGACATATTTATGCAGATTATCAGTATTGACTATGATGATAAGGCTTTTCGGTGTGGTCGTATACAGAACACGGCGAAGCCGGAATTCGTCAAACTCAAGCAGTTTAATGCGGACAAAAGAGGATTAAAATCACTCGATGATTGGATCGACGAGTGCTGCCAGAAAGACCATGCAAACGTCACGGTTGCAGTTATCGTCGAAGATCAGCAGGGCGCTTCGATTGCTTATCATTTCTACCAGAAGGGGTGTGTCGTTTGTCCGATGACGTACCGTGGCGTTGCACGATCTCAATGGACATCGCGCGAACGGTGCACAGCGGCTGAAATGATCGCCCGAAAAGCGGTTGCAAGCCGTGAGACCTGGGCGCCTATGAACAATGCCTGTCTGGCACTTCGGGAAGCTTTGATCGAACGCGAAGCGGCACGCGTGGGATGTTTGCAGAATCAGGAAAAGAATCTGAACTATCAGCAGAATCAGGCGCTCGATTTCCTCTTCCAGCTGACACAGAATGCCTCCAATATCCTTGCGGATCGGGTGACTCAGGCGGAAAATAAGATTCACACCATTCTTGAACAGTCGCCTGATCTGAAGGCAAAACGCGATCTGCTGATGACCATTCCGAATATGAGTGAAAGTACGGCTGCGGCTTTGCTGTATCTCATCGTTGTTTATCAGCCCAAATCGGCAGAAAAATTTGTATCCATGCTGAATCTTCACAATGGCTGCGCCATTTCGGAAGACAACTACCGTGCCCCGGAACTCCGTATTGCCCGCAATGCTCTGTTTGAATTTTCGGCGGATGCGGAGGAATCAATGGATGAAATCAAGGCATTGGCAAGCCGTCTGGATGACAAGGCGAAATCCTACAAGACCATTGCGATTGCCATTTCCCACAAAATTGCGCGCATTGCTTTTGCGATACTCAAAAACAGGCGCGCTTACCATAAGGTAATGGCGCAATGACAGAAATGCCGTTACAGCCCGATCCCATGCATTCCGTGGAGCGTGCGTGGATGCGGTTTCGTGCACTCAGCACGGAGTCCATCGATGATACCGTTCAGTCGGTATTTCAATATGCCCTGAGACTGGCCTGTACAAGAGAACTGGTGCAGACAAACGGGCAGCGCGTATGGATGGATGGACAGCTCGAGGCGTATCGGCAAAAATTAGGAGATTGTATCCGGTCTGCGGCAAAAACACCGATCTCATTTATGGGTGGGGAAGCACTCGAAGGGGTCGGCACGCTTGCCTGGCAGGGAACCTGGAAGAAAAAAGATATACACGCCATTTATCCGGAAGTTAAAGCGCTGCTCCAGGCGGAGATCGCCCATCTGAAGGAACGGTTCAGCCAGCTCTGCAACGAAGATTTTGAGCATACACTTGCGCAAAAAAAACTCGTCCTGGCGCTTGGCGGGGGCGGCGGAACGGGATTCGTCCATCTTTGCTTGTTTCAGTACCTTGAAGAACTTGGCATTAGCCCGTCTCTCATAACGGGGACTTCGATTGGTGCTCTGCTTGGGTTCCTCAGGGCCTTGCAGACTCGGTACGACGCTGCACGGACAATCTTAAAATTGCCGGGGTTGTGGGATTTGACCAAATGCATTCATCCCTGCTTCGGTACCACGCATGGCCTGATGGGCTTGTGTCGCATTGATCTCAGTTCCATTATTGAAAATATTGCCAAAACATTCGGCTGGAGTTCTGTTCCCAATCTCAGTGAGCTTAAAATTCCGTGTGCATGCGTGTCATCGGGGATTCTTTCCAATTCGGATATTATTCATGACTTTGAACATCAGAGCAGAAATCCTTTGCAATCCCTGCTTCGGATGACGCATCTGACCTGGCACCGCGCGATGCAGCATGCAGCACAAATCGCCGAGCTGATTGTGACGAGAAATGCTGTAAGCCCTATTGTTTTCGGAGTGGATGATCTGACCCGCGATATGCCGGGATGTGATGCCATTTCTTTTTCGATGCTGGTTCCCGGTGTGCTCAATTATGAGCTTCCGGAATACCATTATCGAAGTCGGGAAGTTTTAAACAGGATCTTTAAAACGCGTGGGCTGTACCGTCTGGCAGATGGCGGTCTGGCATCCAACGTTCCGGTTCGGGCGGCTTATACTGCAGTCCGTCAAAAACGTGTGGAACATGAGAATGTCTATATTCTGGGGATGGATGTATTTGCTCCACAGCATGGCGATGGTGTGTTTTATCCGCTGCAGATGATTGCCAATGAAAATGCCAGAATTGATGCCGGATATGCCGATTCCTTTGTACGTTTGAAATACTTGCTTAGTCCCATGAATCTCGTTCCGTCACTGGTAAAAATGCATTGGCTCAACGATAAGTTTAAAAAGACATTTGCCCCTGAGATGAAGATTATTCAATACGCGCTTAAACCGCTTATGCCTTTGCAGTTAGCAGTTAGCAGTTAGCAGTTAGCAGTT
>JAGACY010000304.1 GCA_017613855.1 Pseudomonadota bacterium | reverse complement strand
GTTGATAACCAAAACTAACATTCAACACGCAGATTTCGTTAGGGGAAGTCTGAAGACTGTATGTTCTTGTGTTCAACAGGTAATGAATCGTGAATAGACAATAAGCCTGGCGTATTGACCGCAGGGCAATAGCCAGGCGCGCAGGGCGCATTCGGCTGTGCCGAAAAGCCCGCGCTCCCCATACAACGACATCAAATCTGCTCGAAAAAAAGTTGGGGCTGTGATAATTTATGCGTATGGAATGATAGTCATTCCCCTTTGACACTTTTGAAGGAAAAGCAATGACCACAGAACAAGCGGCTAAAGACGACGCGGGAATGCAGCTTGCCCAGGCAGCTCCCCCCGAAGAGGAGGAGCACATTTCAATTGACACCCCAAAAGAACTCAGGGGTAAGTACACATTTTTGAACAAGCTGGGCAGCGGTACCCAAGGCAATGTTTACCGGGCAAAACGCCTTTCGGATGGCAAGATACTTGCCGTTAAGAAGATTCGCATTGATTCGGTCAATACCTGGAAAGAGTACGACCTGTTTCATCGCGAAGCAGATGTCCTGGCATCACTTCATGAACGTGGCATCGCCGAATTTTACGATGCACTCGAATTCTTGGATGCCGACCCGGCTTCTGCATACATCGTGCAGGAACTCATCGAAGGCCGCTCGCTGCAGTTGATGCTGAAACAGGGCTTCCGCTTTACCGTGAGCCGCATTTTCAAGATGGCCCTGGGGCTTGTCGAGCTGCTCGAAAAGCTGCACTCGCACAATCCTCCGATCATTCACCGCGACATCAAGCCGAACAATATCATTATGAAACCGAGGTCTGATTCGGACGATTTTGACCCGTATCTGATTGACTTTGGTGCCGTGGCCAATCCGACGGTTCAGAAAGGCGGATCGACGCTTGCCGGTACTTATGGTTACATGCCGCCCGAACAACTCGTCGGTCGCCCATGCCCGGCAAGTGATATTTATGCACTCGGTGCGACCATCGTATATATGCTGAGCGGTGTTGAGCCGGCGGATATGCGCGTTGCCGATTTCCGTCTCATCATCGACCCGCATCTCGAGAACGTGCCACGCCCGATTGTGACGGTGCTGCACCAAATGCTCGATCCCAAACCAGAAACGCGTCTGTGCGACTATGCCAGGCTGAAAGAGATATTCGAACAATTTTCGAATGATATTTACATTCTGGATGAGGCAGAAGCCGGACTGAATGCCGGGCTGGTGAACAAAAAGCTGACGCAGGTGAATGCCTTTAATCAGCCGGGCAATCTCGATTTGTGGATGCAGTTGCCCGAAGTCATGCCCCGCAAAGTGCCTTATGCATTTTCGAATACCATTCTTGGGCTCGCTCAACTGCAACGCCTGAATCAGTTAAAGAAAAGATCCAATGACAAAACGCCCGTAAGAATTATCGCAGGTGTTGTGTTCATCGCGTGTTTACTTCTTTGTCTGTTTACCGATATTGATTTTGGTGCAAAGGTATTCCTTGCAATTCTGTGTGCCTTAGCTGCGTTGTTTTTCTTCATGTTTACCATTGACGTCCTCGGCAACAGAAACGAAACGCGCAAGAAACTTATGGAAATTGAACAAATTTCCCAAACATACGATGCCTGTAAAAACCAGACTTCAATTCAAATGATGTGCGGCTATGAGCATCGCGAAGACATCCCCATGCTGACATTGCTCAAACTTGGGCGCAAAGCGATTGCAACGATCGTCGATTTTGAAGATATCCCTGTTAAGGAAAAATATCGCAAATTCAGTCCGTCCAAGGGTGTTTTTTCCGAATCCCGCGTTCCGTTCAGACTTCGATACCGATTTAATCCGCCCGATGATGCGAGTGCAGATGATTTGGTGCACGAAGTGACCATCTATCAGCATCAGACCGAGGGTCTGGAAAGCGGCACGCCCATTCCGATTTTATACTATATCAATCCCGAGGATAATTCTGATGTTCTGAGCATGCCCTATCCTTTCCCCTTTAAAGAGATTCGGCAATCACAGATTTCAATTTTCAATAAAGACAGTCTCTATGGCCATACCAAAGGAGTTTACTAATGACAGCATCTCAGGAAGAAAAGAAAGATATGGCTCAGACTGCAAAACCTGCCGACGAAATGAGCGTCGAAACGACATCCTCCCAGCCAGCAGAAGCTCCCAAAGAAGTCAAAGAAATCGTTACGCCCAAAATATTAAATACCGATTACCGATATATTAAACTCCTGGGCGAAGGTGCGAGTGGTCTGACCTGGCTGGCCAAAGACCGACGAACGGCTCTCGATGTTGCCATTAAGGAACTCAAATTTGTCGATGACTTCAAGTCGCTTGAGTTATTTGAACGCGAAGCAGAAGTCCTTCAATCGGTCGATGTTCGTGGCGTTCCCAAATGTTATCGCAATATCACCGATGGCTTTACAAGTTATATTGTCCAGGAATACATCCCTTATCCGTCGCTCGAAAAGATGCTTGAAGAGGGCGAGATATTTGATGAAGAAGAAGTCTATGTCATCCTGGATAAAGTCAGTGAGATCCTGTTTGCTTTGCAAACCCAGTATATTCCGGCGATTGTCCACCGCGATATCAAGCCCGGCAATATATTGTACAAACGGGCAGACAGTAAAGATGACGAAGCGCGCGTATGGCTGATCGACTTTGGTGCCGTCGATAATGCACACAAACAATCGAGCGGATCGACTATTGCCGGTACATTTGGTTATATGGCACCGGAGCAATTGCAGGGCGAAGTATCGCCGCGTTCCGATTTCTATGCATTGGGCGCAACGGCATTACATTTGCTGACGGGTGTTTTTCCATACGAAATTCCAAACGAGTGTTTCCAACTGAAGTTCCACCCAGTTATCGAAGCCAATGCCCCCAATACGACCAAACCGACGATCGAACTCTTTGACAAACTGCTTGCGAGCAATGCGGAACATCGCCCCCAGGATGCGCATGAACTCCGCAAGCTCATTCACGAAGCCGCCGAATCGTCGGCCAAATACCGGGCCATCATCGGACAAACCGAGTACGATGAATATCCCGATTGGGAACCTCGCACACGCCTTGGGCGTTGGATACGCGACACCCGCTGGGGCGAAAAAATGCACGCCAAAAAACTCGCCAAAAAACGCAAACAGTGGCGCGAAAAACAAGAGAAGCTTCGCGAACGCCTCATGAAAGAACTGGAAGAAAGAGAGCGCCTCGAAAAGCAGAGAAAAGAAGAAGAAGAACGCCGCCTGGCACGCGCTCGTGAAAAGGCAGGCATTCCGATCGATTGCACCGCACGCCGTGTCACCGTGACCAAATTGATGGAAAGTGGCCGCATCGTGGACTCGAGCCTTCTCGAAGGCATCTTCTGTTACGAGGGCAATTGGTTCCCTGCCTACATGACCCCAAAACAAAAGACCGTCGTATATAAATGTACAACCGAAGCAGGTCCGAACGAGAAGATCAGCGAGAATACTTTTAAAGTCATCTTCCTGCCCCAGGAATCGGATATCACAATCGATAAAAATCAGGTGGTCTGGCTTACTCCGGATTTGTATACCAAGCTTTTGGGTCGCAAAGCGCCTCCCGCTCGATTTTAATTCATACAAATCAAAAGGCTGTGTTGAATCAGCGTGGATAGGAACTGAGCTTGTAGCTCATAGCTTATAGCTTATAGCTGAGAACTTATTTCACAAGAAATCATGTTTTTGCCTTTAGGAGAATGAAACTTCTACAAGCTAAAAGCTACAAGCTATAAGCTCGAATGAGACTTTCAATCGTCAAAATCTTCACACTCGTACAACAGAGCCAATCCCAAATAGGATTACAGGAACATGAATGGCTCGATTTATTAGCCATCGCAGAAGCTCAGAACACAAAAGCCACCCGATTGGGTGGCTTTTGTTTATCCGCAGCAACAGGAACCGCCATTTTTCTTTTTTTTCTTAGGCGGTTCTGCTGATGGGCCAAATTGTTTTGCAAAAGGACAGTCTTCGCAGGAATGACCGCATGTCCCTTTGCCGCAGCATCCCTTATCCACCGGAGCAAGCAAGCATTTAAGCTTCTTCACCGATGAATAAATGAAATACCCTAATGCGGCACAAACGACGATGCCTATGATAATGTATTCGAGCATTTTCTGTGGGGAAATAAAGTATTTCTATTCACTATTACTTACTCACTCTCTTCAATGCGCAATGCGCAATGATTTTGTCATTCTCAAAGATTCTTCTAAAGAATCGTTTTTTTGGAAATTTTAAAAGCAGTGAATAGTGAATAATTAATTATGCAAACAAATGGCCAATCACATTGACGAGCATGGCCAAAACCCATGCGATAGCAAACATACCGAAGAACTGAGCTGCAGCAAACTTCCAGGAATTGGACTCACGCTTGGCAACGGCGAGTGATGCAATGCATGGCGAAGTGAGAAGCATAAAGATGATGAGCGCAATGCCGTTGATTTTGTCATAACTGCTCATGGCCTTACGCAGTCCCTTGGCACCTTCGTTTTCGTTATCCTCGACATTGACTTCGTCAAAGTTTTCTTCGGGTTCAACTTCACCCAGGGCATAGATAATACCCATTTGGGAGACAAAGACTTCTTTTGCCGCGAGCGACGCCAGTACCGCAGTTGAAACTTTCCAGTCAAACCCAAGAGGTTTAAAGATTGGGGCAATGGTATGGCCAACGATGCCCATCACGGAATGATCCAAAACCTGAGCTTCGACTTTATTATCAATCATGTTTTGAAGTTCTTTGGCAGCATCCGCCTGTTCTTTATCGGCCACGAGCGTGGGATTCTCTTTGCTCAGTTTTTCTTCGATTTCCTTGATTTTGTCGGCATCTTCTTCCTCGTCGAGTTCATCTTTTTCGATCTGCTCTGCGATCATTTCATCGAGTTTAGTCTGATATTCTGCAAGTTCGAAATCATCCTCATTTTCGTGGGCCTTCATCACAGCATCAAAAGCCGCGAGATTTTCGGCATTATCCTTGTCGGCACGGATTTCTTCGAGAGCCTGTGTGGTATAGGCTTGCTCTTCTTCATCATTGGGACGGGGGAAATACCCGGCAGCCCAAAGGATAATAGAAAGTGAGAGAATGATGGTACCGGCTTTCTTCACATAGAGCCATGTTCGTTCCCACATGTGCATGATAACTGCCCGCAAAGTCGGCATGCGATAGGGAGGCAATTCCATAACAAAGGGTTCTTCTTCGCCCTTAAAGACAGTTTTTCTCAACAGGAATGCGATGAAGAAAGCAAACAGGAAGCTAAAAATATAAATCGAAAGAAGAATGAGAGATTCGTGAAGCGGACTGCCTGGGAAGAAAATAGGAATTAAGAGCAGCCATATTGGCTGACGTGCACCGCAGCTGATAAACGGCAAAACGAACATCGTTGCCAGTCGTTCATTTTTACCGGCAATCGTACGCGTGGCCATAATACCGGGAACGGAACAACCGATACCGGTAATCATCGGAATCAGGGAACGTCCATGCAGACCGAGTTTATGCATGAATTTATCGACGAGATAAGCCGTTCTGGCCATGTAACCCGTATCTTCGAGGAAGGAAATACCAAGGAACAGCAATACGATGAGCGGCGTAAATCCCAGAACTCCGCCCACACCGGCGATGATGCCATCTGTCAGGATGCTGTGAATCACAGGGTTATTCTTTTCGAAATCACCGCCCGACAGAGCTTCGTTGATACCTCCGAAAATATTATCATTGATAAAATCCGAAGCAGGATTACCCAACAAAAATGTAAAGAAGAAAATGAGCGCAATGATGACAAAAAACAGAATCAGTCCGAAAACCGGATGTGCCAGAACCTTATCGATTCTATCGCTCATTTCACGAGCATTTTCGCGGGGTTTAGCTTTTTGCACTTCGCGCAAAAGGCCGTCAGCAAAACCGGCATATTGTTCGGTTACATAGAGCTCAATATCCATAGCGGTATCGGCTTCGATATGTTCGCGTTCACCTTTTGCCACGCTGACCGCACGAGCTCCTTTGTCGAGCAGCATGATTTCTTCGACATATTTATGGTCATTGAGCAAAAGACGCGTTGCCGTCCAATCTCCATTGGCATGGTAATTCTCGGGAAGTTCAACTTCAATCTTATGAATCGCATTCGTCAACACATCCCCAAGGCGCAGCCTCGAGGGCTTAATCTCGCGGGTCGCAGGATCGACAATGGCTTCTTTAAGTTCATCAATACCCACGCGCTTGGATCCGATTGTCTTGATAACCGGCATCCCAAGCAAAGCCTTCATCTGTTCGACATCGAGCTGCATGCCCGATTTTTCGACTTCATCCCACATATTGAGGACGAGGATCATCGGCAGTTTAAGCTGCATGAGCTGAGCCACAAAGAGCAGACTTCTTGAAATGGAAGTCGTATCGATAATGGTCACAAGAATATCAAATTTTCCGCTTAACAGCTCATCCTGCGCGACACGCTCTTCGGGGGAATGGGAATTCAGCGAGTAGGTACCGGGAAGATCGACAACTTCAACTTCCTGATCATTAATTTTGCAGGAACCACTGCGACTCTCGACCGTAACGCCCGAATAGTTGCCAACATGCTGGTTGGCTCCCGTCAGGCCATTAAAGACCGTCGTTTTGCCGCAATTTGGATTACCGGCAAGCGCAATGGTCAAAGGTTTAACTTTGTCACTCATGGACATCTCTCCAAAAATCATGATATCCAAAGGTATTTTAAATACTTGTTTTGAATATCATCTGTAAAAAATGCACTTTGAGTGACAGAAAGGATTTCAATTCCTTCGTTTTTGTATAAGATAGACGAGGGAGTTTATTCCCTGTTCGGTCAGCCCAAAGCTGATTACCTCTAAGTTCTTAGTAACTTATATAAACAGCCTATGCGCTGCGGCAGTTTTCCAGACATCCCGCAGCGCCCTGGCCGGATATAGCATCGTGAATGAAAGCACCCAGGAGGTGCTTTTTTTATTACATCATGGGCAGGTCTATGATGGCACCGACGGTGATAGCGGCACTAACGTCTTCTTTGGGTTTTACTTTTCTATCCGGAATATCGATTCTCACTTCGGAAACGATTTCGAAATTTTCCATGACTTCGACGTTATACCCTACAGCAACAAAGCCATCCGTTCTGCGTTCTCCAAGTTTTTCAGCCATGCGGGGAATATTAATGCCACCCTGGGCGAGGAGCTGATTACCTTCCATAAAGGTATAGTAAAGTCCAAGAGAGAGCGCGAAGGTGAAATCCGTCTTTACTTCCTCGAGCCTACCATCATCATCATCATTCCCAAGATCCCTTGGATTTTTAGCCACATGCCCGGAATACATCGGGAAATCGAGATTCAGGAAGGCACCAAAACCAGACATTTCGTTGTCACTGTCGAAATTGAGCTCCAATCCCGGCGTCATTACAAAATTTCCTCCCCAGCCGAAATTCACATGAAAATCGATGTCAAAATTCTCTGTATCGAGCGGCGTAAAGAGGAGGTCAAAATTAAGCCCAATACCGCCATCCGCAAAAGCTTCATCAGTTGCCATCGAAAGCCCAGTCGAAATGGTCATAAACTCCAGTGCGCCGTAGCCAACGTAAATATCACTCTCCCAAGCGGGTTTCGCTCCTTTATGAAGATTGATCAAACCGATTGTCGGTGCGACTTCGACAACACCTTTGTCCAACAGTTCCGTGGTATCGATTGCAAACGCATTGTTTGCAAACATAAAACATGACAGTGCAGCAAGTGCTAAACCAATTTTTTTCATAAGCACACCAAAGCCCCATCAGAGGCGAAAAAGTTAAGAAAAAACAACCCAACTCTTCTGGATTGATGTATAAATCATACCAGCCTGCGCATTCTCAGCGTCAGGAGAAGGAGTATAGCTGAGAATGCGCCCCGACTGGTAAATTCATGGGTATTCTCACCATCAGCCCTTTAGCCTGATGGGAGCCATGATCTACTGCAAATCAACCGTAATTGCTTCTGCTTCGTTGCGACGAAGCGCAATTTCTATATTATCCACTTTAATCCACACGGGATCACCTAACAAAGCCGTACGTTCTTTAAATACTCTGCACTTCGGCAAAATGCCCATATCAAAGAGACGCTGACGAATCGCCGAATCCGCATTTACCGATTGAACGATACCAACATTGCCGTCTTTCATATCGTAGATATTCATAACAACTCCTAAGCATGACTTCCAGGGGGCCTCCCCCCTTTCTGTTAGATGCATCTAACAGTAAGTTTCGCAATTGTCAAATATTTTGTTAGATACATCAAACAATTTAAGTTTAATCGAACATTTTGGAAGCAGCATGGGATGATTCCCGTGCGTCGCTATTTGAGGTATAACGTGCGATTTACGCGCGTTATACCTCAAATACGCGCCGTTTGACTGCGCGTTTACGCCGCGCGAACAGCGCGGCGTTACACGCTTTTACTGCGCGGCTATCTGCGATACGCCGCGCAGGCGCCCCGTCGGGGCGCCTTTTTGTGGAAACAGGCATGCATAAAATTCTGTTTATTTTCCTTGGGTTATTGCTTGCAGGATGCCAACCCTCTCCTTCCCCCAGTGGCATTATTGCCCTGACGCCATCTCTTGCAGAAGCCGTACTTACTTTCGAGAATGCAAAACTCATAGCGGTCAGCCCATTTGATGAGAATCCCCAGACAGCATCCCTCCCGCGCATTGACAATGCAGGCGGCATTGAACGCATAACCGCCATGCGCCCCAGGCTTGTTTTGCTCCATCCTTCGGATGCACAATATGCCGCCAAACTCAATGCCATGGGAATCGAAACACGCCAGTATGCCATGGACACAACTTCGGAAATCGAGCAAGTTCTGATCGATCTTGGTACGTACCTGCACCAGGAAAAAACAGCACAAACAGCAATTGCGCAAATGCAGCAAACCCTCAAAGATAATGCATCGGCCTACAAAGCAGCCAATCCTGAGCAAATCCTCATTATTGTCGATCGTCTGGATGCACGCATGCAGCAATTTTACCTTGCCCAATCGGATGCCTATCTCGTCGATCTCGTCGAAGGATGCGGTTTTAAAGTGATTTCACAGTCACACAACAGATGGGAGCGCATCGAATCAGAGAGACTCATCCACATCAATCCGGATGCCATTCTCTTTTTGGCACGCGATCCAAAAGATGCGGTTGAAGTCCAAAAGCAATTCGAAATGCTCTATTCCAACCTTAAAGCCGTTCAAAATCACCGTCTTTTCGTGTATGGAAGTGGCGGTATTTCGGTCCCCGGTCCCCAAATGGGAAAACGACAAACACTTTTGTGCGAATTTTTAAATCGATGATTAAACTCGAACATTTCAGCTATCAATATGGCAATCACAAGGCCGTCAATGACATTTCGTTCGAATTGCAAAAAGGCGAAATTGTCGCACTGATCGGCCCCAATGGTGCCGGGAAATCGACCACCATGAAAGTGCTGACGACGCTGCTGCGTCCATGCTCGGGGAAAGTCACCGTCGCCGGCTATGATGTCGAAGAGAATCCCATAAAAGTCCGGGAAAACCTCGGGTATTTGCCCGAAACCAATCCTCTCTATACCGACATGATCGTCTATGATGCACTCCTGTCGATAGCAGCACAGAGACTCATTCCTCCCGGAGAACGGCCAAATGCCATCCAACTGGCGGCACAACAGTGTGGCATTCTCGACGTCATGCATCGCCCGATTTATTCCTTATCCCGAGGATATCGCCAGCGCGTGGGACTGGCTCAGGCAATTTTGCATCAACCAAAGGTTCTGATCCTCGATGAAGCAACAACAGGACTCGATCCCAACCAAATCCGGGAAATCCGCGATCTAATCGTCACCATCGGAAAAGACCGAACCGTCCTCATGTCCACCCATATTCTTCAGGAAGTCACAGCGATTGCAAAGCGCGTGATCATTCTCAACCATGGGAAAATCGCATGCGACGGCGAAATCAATGACTTATTATCCCAATTGTCACAAACGCTCGAACGGGATAATGTCACCATTGAGGATTTGTTTGTTTATTATACCAGTCATCAGGCATTAAGCGTTCAATCATGAAGTTGCAACTTCCAAATCAATACTAAAAGAACAAGGGAAGGTCCTAATAAAGACTGGAACGGGGCGTTGCGGGGTGTCCCCGCAGAGGGGGTAGGCGCGTATTTGCTTGCAAATAGCGCCGTAGGGGGCATTGCCCCCTACACAAAAAGACAATTAATCAGAGGTTCCCCAGGGGATTGCATTCATCATTCACCATTATTCATTCAAAATGTGGCCCATATTCCAACGCGATCTCGCTCGCATGATACATTCAAATGTCGTAGGCATCATCATTGTTCTTTTTCTGACAATGATGGGAGCACTGTTTTTTATCGATTTTTTCGATAGCGTTCAGGCCCTGAACATGAGGAAATTCTTCTCACAGGCCCCACTTCTGCTTTCGATATTTTGTCCGGCTCTGACCATGGGCTCATTTGCCCTGGAGCATAACAGCGAAACTTTGGATCTGCTCCAAACCATGCCAGTCAAAAGCTGGCAGATCGTCGCGGCCAAATTTCTCTCGTGCATGGCATTGCTCGTGCTCGTGTTTTTGTTCACCCTCTCATATCCAATGACATTGTCGACACTGGGCACGCTCGATTGGGGGCCAGTCATCGGTGGGTATATTGCGCTCATTTTGCTCGGCGGGGGCTACATCGCCTTAGGAATTCTGGCATCCTCATGCACACGGGATCAGGTCACATCCATATTAATTGCATTTTTTATGTGTTTTGCGCTGACCTTTGTGCACCGACTTTCGGTCGATGCCTCGGGCATGACAGCCACGATTTTACAAAATCTGTCAGCCAATGCGCATTTTTCAAATATTGCCCGAGGAGTCGTCGATATCCGGGATATCCTGTATGCATTGACACTGCAATTGTTTGCACTGACGGCCACCGGGCTCATCCTTGAGGCAAAAAAATACCCCGTCCAATAACGGGGTTTTGTGATCCAGGCAGAGACGTGTCGCAACACATCTCTACAGGGGATAGGCATTTTTCTTAAAATTGCATCGAAAAATCGAGCGACGCAGGCGACACACCTACTGAAAATGCCACGTTATCATCGGAATGCGTGTACTGATACCCACCAATACCTGCCATGACCGCACCGGCGACTGTCATACCAAGGCCAATGCCAAAGACCGACCATCCAACCGTCAAAGGCCATTTAACTTCAGCCTTGTTATTCGACTTTAATTCAACAGGCACACCACTGCCATAAGCATAACTTATAATCCCCGCGCCCGCACCTATCGCGGCCACACCAATGCCACCGACAATGGCACCTGCGATCCAGACTTGTTTGGCATTATCGCGGGTAAAGCCCATCCTGCTGTTTGCATTATAATGCAAACTGTCGATTTCGTCGCTCAGCTCTTTCACACGCAGGTTGCTGGCTTCCAAAGCTTTATTGGCATTGGCAATTTCCAATTCTTTTTGATTGAATTCATCGGCATGCTCAAGTGTATAGCGGAACTCCCACATGCGCTTTGCCACATCATCCGAGACATTGAATTCCTGAGTATAATGGGTTGCATCCTTAATGTAATTGAGAGCAGCCTGTTTATCGCCAAGCTGATTATAGGTCTGGGCAATCGAGAAATTCAAAAGAGGCGAACGAACACAAATTTCTTTAAGGCTGGCTGTTTTGTCCAATGCGGTCGCATAGTCTCCAAGTGAATAAGCTTCAGCAAACTCACTAAAAAGCACAGACCATTTATCATTCTGATCGAGAGAATAACAGGTATCATCCAATGCAGCTTTAACTTCCTGGTTATCCCCATCCTGCGCAAATGCAATGGCCGGTGTCATTACGAAGGCCCCTATCAAGCAAATACGAGATAAATGATTCAGTTTTTTTCGCATTACAACTCCTTCGCATAAGGAAACGACAACCTCTTTTTTATACTCAATAAAAGGGTAAAAGCGCAAGAAATACATTTTTGGTCTACAAGGACACTTTGTATCGCATTAAGTCAACACATTCATTTTGTTACAGCCCCAACTTGGACAAAAGAGTATCGACGTTGACATAGTAAACCGACCTGTTGAGATTGGAATTTCCCTCTGTAGAAATCCAGGCATTGTTTGCCGTCGTAATGTAAATACCTTCAGGCATATACCCCCATTGTCCGCTCGAAGCAGACGCAGCTTTGGCTTTTCCTATCGTTTTGCTAGCCTGCCCAACATACAATTTACCGGAGTTTCTGGTCGAATTCAGCAGGAAATAAGTTTTATTACTGCTCGTCGTATAGGAAGCAGCACCTTGTAAATTGCACGTTCCTGCATACCATGCTCCCGATGCGACCACATTATTGGAGGCATCCACACTCATTTTTCCACCCTCGCCCATTGGCCATCGAATAAGACGGCCATAATAACAGGATGAAGAATCCGATGCATTCGCATAATACTCACCCGAAAGAATGGAAGTCTTATTCTCACTTCGATCCAGCGTGATATACGAGAACTTGGGTTTACATGTCGAGTCAGCCCCACTCGGATAAAAATAGGCACTTACCTGGGGTAAAACATAGGCATAACCATAGCCGCAATAAACAGTACTCCCGTTCACGGTCTGCTTACCGGACAATCCTTTGCAGGCATCCGAAGTATTGACCTTATAAAAAGTTCTCAGGTCAAAGACGCGCATACCGTTAGAAGTATCGGCTACATAGAGATATGGCCAGGCCCAGGCCAAACCGCCGGCATGCTTGTTAATTGGTTTAAATCCTACATCAGAGTCCGGTTCTACCAAGAGAACATGGCGATAAGTCACGTTCGATGTATCGGTCGAATTCACGACAGAGATACGCATTCCCTTATCATAGCTGTACTTCTTTTCTGCCGGATTACTATCGGATGAACGATTTTCTTCATCGTAATGCCATCCAACAATGCGAAGTGTCTTGTCATTCGAAGTACCGCCCGCAATTCCCTGAGGAATCCAGTATTTGCAGGACAAATCACCACTTGCCCAGAACCATCCCTTTTTAAACCCGTAATAGCTCTTACTAAAGTAAGTCATATTGCGGTTAAAGTCGAGGTCTGAAACCGACACACTGGCTAGCCCGGTATTTTTCATGATATCCGAATACTTCGTCCAATCGTTGCGGTCATTGAGAACAAACCCTGATTGTTCAATGGGATACGGCGTCGATCCTTCGGAATATCCCGAAACGGATTTAGCTTTGACTGCAGGACAAGTACAGTTGGATTTCATGCTGTCATTGGGACAAGAAGCACTCGATCCTGTACAGTTTTCAGCAATATCACAGGTCCCGGATGCTGGACGACATACTGTATCTGCAGATTTAAACCCATCTGCCGGGCATTGGGTTGAATTGCCATCACATGATTCGGCAACATCACAATCCCCTGCTGCAGCACGACAAACTTTACCGGCTTCCACAGGCACAGCTACGCATGCACCACTTTGGCAAACAGCCTTGCCGCATTCCGGCAGTGCCCCCGAAAACTCGCACGCACTCCCTTCATTTGCGGGATTGGCACACCCCTCTAAAACTGGATCAGGATCACCGCCATCACCAGGATCGCTGCCATCGCCGGGTTCGCTGCCATCGCCGGGTTCGCTGCCATCGCCGGGTTCACTGCCGTCGCCGGGTTCGCTGCCATCGCCGGGTTCACTGCCGTCACCGGGTTCACTGCCGTCGCCGGGTTCGCTGCCATCGCCGGGTTCGCTGCCGTCGCCGGGTTCACTGCCGTCGCCGGGTTCACTGCCGT
The DNA here is from genome assembly GCA_017613855.1 of Pseudomonadota bacterium. The sequence goes on along the minus strand of JAGACY010000304.1, from coordinate 73 downwards.
CGCCAGGTTCACTGCCATCGCCGGGTTCACTGCCGTCGCCGGGTTCGCTGCCATCGCCGGGTTCACTGCCGTC
>JAGACY010000303.1 GCA_017613855.1 Pseudomonadota bacterium | reverse complement strand
GCTTCGCGCATCATATCGGGCTTCATATTGTCGAGCATGATGATATCGGCGTTGGCATCGAGCGCCTGCTGCACTTCGTCGAGATTGGTAACTTCGACCTCGATGCGCAGGGTGTGGGGGGCAAATGCGCGCACTTTAGCCACGGCATTGGCAATCGAACCAGCGGCGGCGATGTGATTGTCTTTAATCATGGTTCCGCCGCCCAGATTGAAGCGATGGCTGCAGCCGCCGCCGCAGCGCACAGCATAATGCTGCAGATCACGCAGACCCGGCAAAGCCTTGCGCGTATTCACGACGCGGATTCCGGGCAGCAGATCGGCCAGTTGCCGCGTCTGTGACGCAATACCGCTCATGTGCTGCAAAAAGTTCAGAGCCGTGCACTCGGCTTTGAGCAATACCTGAGTCGAGCCAGAAAACTCGGCAATTTTCTGGCCTTTGGCGATTCGGTCGCCGTCGCTGAAGAAAAACTGCATTGTCACAGGCTGATAAATCCCCAGGGTGCGGGATTCGATTTTTTCGACGATGTATTCAAAGATATGCTGTCCGCACAGCACCATATCGGATTTGGCCAACAGATAACCGGTCGAATTGTCGGCATCGGTAAAGATGGCGTCGGTCGTAAAATCGCCGGCGGCCAGATCTTCGGTAATGGCAAGATCTATGAGCTGTTCGGTGATGGGTGAAATGGTCTGCATATTGTTTAGCTCCTTATGGCATGGGCTACGATTGCCCAAAGTACGCTACACTTACCCAGGTTGATTGTCAAACGATTGCATTGTGAAGAAACGATGTCTTATCGGTTCGATCCACTTGAGTTTTTCGTGATCGCCATAATGCATCGCATTGAGTTTATCATACACGCATTTGACGATATAATCGGGTGCCTCTGGCCAATCCCACGAAGATAGTTTTTTAACGACTTTTTCTGAGACATCCGGGTCACACATCACTTCACTAAGCCCGGAATAATAATCGTCGTTTAGAAGTTCGGGATGATTCTGTTCGATGGCATTCGGAACCATATCCATTATCACCTGAATTGCCCGGTAATCGGGAAGAAGCGGCGTTCTTGGCTGATGATACAGGTATTGTCTGATCAGCGCCATAGCTTTGTGGGAACAGTTATACTCTGATTGTTCGGAACCATTGACAGCATAATACCTGAGTATCTGGACACATCTGGAATGACAGTGTGCAAACCGTTCGTCCCGAAGGATTCTGTCGATGCGGCAAAACACCATTGCAAGTACATCACTATTCATTGCCAACAAATCACCACGGTGGTCGTAGATTAGACCCAGCGCAGCATCTACCAGCGTATTTGATTCATGTTTATCGAGAATGCGCAGCCAGCTGTCGACATTTTTTTCGCCGGAATACGCCAAATCTGAATCGGGGATTTGCGCGACATCGTGAGATAACGAAGAGCTTTGGGAAACAATTGTATCGTTGTCGTCCAGATCGTCAATGGGAATAGGAAACGGCATGCTCTGAACCGTATCATAGAATTCGTTATTTTCGATTTGATAAAGGATTGGCAGCGGATCTCCAGGTTTATAGTGATCTTCGGGATTGACGTGTGTGATGTATTCGTGAACGATTTCTTCCGAACGCCTGCTGTCGGACACTCTGAATTTGTATCGGACCCTGAACTTTGGCAAAATATCTTTTATCTCATAAACCTGACGATGATCATCATCCTGCTTGCTGACTCCATGCATCTCACAGCGTTCCGATGAAACAGGCATATAAGTGATATCTGTGATGGTAGCAATATCCTTTCGGCTGTTTGATATCAGGCGTATGGCTTTTTTTACGGCATAGTTGTCGATTCTGCGATCCGAAATCCGACTGAATACTTTTTTGCCGCAAAGATATGCGACCCGCAGACAGAATCCAAAACCAACCCCAGTTGCAGCCAGAAGAAATAAAGCCATAAAATCAGTAAGAAAATCAGTAAGAAAATTAACAAATTTAATAAACAAATAATAAAATCCGACCAACACTGCCAGCAACAATAAAAAAACTATGCATCCGATGATTGCACTCCATCCGGCAAACCAAATTTTACGGATGGTTCGCCACACAAGCCTAAGCCCCTGTGGATTACAATAACTATTGTAAAAATCCTTATACTTTTTGGGAACAGCCCTGTTATTTTTATCTGGCAGTTTCTGCCAGATATCCATTGTACCCGGCTCACAGATGGATTGTACAGCCGCCAGTTTTTGCTCGAATTTTTTATTGTATTCAAATTTTCTGTTGTAGATTGTTTGATCGGAAGCGATGGCAAGCGCATCTTCGCCGGATTTGAGCTGCTGCAGCTGCTTTATGATGGCCGGGATATCCGCAAACCGGTTATCAGCTTTGGGCTTGAGCATCTGGCGCAGCAGCGAAACCAGAGCATGCGGTTTATCCTGCATGAGCGGTTCGAAAATGAGCCGGAAGTCTTTCACCGGAATATCGCAAGGCGCAATACCGCTGAATAATTGAACGGCCAGTGCAGCAAGCGCATAGATATCGCTGGCGGCGACGGGATTGCCCATCAGCTGTTCGGGCGGCATGTAGCCATAGGTTCCAGCAACTGTCGAACCGCCGCCCTGCAACTGGGGATTCGCCACCGCGCCGAAATCGATGATGGTCACTTTAAAACCATCCTGTTTTGGCGTGAGCATGAGATTGGACGGCTTGATATCGCGGTGAATTACCACTGGATCGTGGTGATGCAGTTTGTCGAGAATCTGCAGCGTCTGGATGAGGATATCGTAAACGATTTCGACGCTGAAGCGATATCCTTCACTGATTAAATTCTGGAGAGAACGGCCATCGATATATTCGCGTACGATATAGGAACAGGGCGGATTATCGTCGAGGCATTCGATTGCGTCATAGAACCCGGCAACGCCATCGATATTCAATGTGCGCAGGACATCGGCTTCGCGATGGAACAGCTCATATTCTTTCCATGTTTTTATCGAAGCGATGCTGAGCCGTTTGACGACGACGATTTCGCCGGTTTCGATAATTTTGGCTGCAAAGACTTTGCCTTGTGCACCATGGCCGATTTCCTGGAGGATTTCATATTTTCCGGCGATGATTTTTTTGGTTAAATCCTTGCGATTGGAGGATTGTGTATATTCATGTCCGGTTGGGGTGATGTTTGCAGGTTTGAGTGATTCCATAGCATATTTTTTCGAGGCTGCGCAACGCAGGGGGTACATTAAATCAAATTTGAAGGTATCAGATTGTTGGATTCATCAATTGGGAAAGGTGCATCTGCCATACAAATAATGCCACCGTTTCCAATCGGTTTGAGGGTATTTCTTAATACACTGAATACACGAATGGCAGTGGTATCCGGAGTTGTGCCCTTTTTAATTTCTATAGGATGCAACACGCCTTGTTCTTCGACAATCAAGTCGATCTCTTTTTGATTGCTATCCCGATAGAAATTTAGATTTACAGATTCTCTGCCATAAGCATAATTTCTAACCAGCTCAGTGATGACATAATTTTCGAAATAATGTCCGGAAGCTGCGCCATTCATAAGGACATCCCTGCTCGTCCAGGACGAAAGATATGCGCATAATCCCGTATCGCAGAAATACAATTTCGGGGTTTTGGTCAGCCGCTTTAATTCATTGTGAGCAAACGGTTCAAGTAAATAAACGATCCCCATAGACTGGAGAATTTTACACCACTCTTTTGCTGTCACACCTGATATACCAGCCGAAAGCGCAAGATCATTATAATTGATCAATTGTCCACAAAAAGCCGCACATGCCCGCAGATACTTTCTGAATCCCTCGGTATTCTGAATGCCGTTATCATCAACGGCATCACGCATCAGATAAGTTTCAATATATGAATTATAATAAGCCTGAATTTGTTCATTATCCATTTTTTGAACATCAGGCATACCACCTCGCCATATATGATCAAAAACATGAACCATGTCACCGGGTGGAAACAACAATTGTCTTTTGGCAAGTGCTGCATAGGAAAAATCCAAAGGCTCTGTTGGATATATCCCTGCGAGCTCACGCTGTGAAAAACTGTACATTTTCAGAATACATAAGCGCCCTGCCAATGATTCCCGCGATTCTTTCATCAGCTTAATGCTCTGTGAACCGGTTAGCCAAAAAAGCCCGCATTCATCGGTAGAATCACAGATTATCTTGATTTGTTCGAACAACTCCGGAGCTTTTTGAATCTCATCAATTAAGATAGGAGGCCGGTAGATCTGAAAAAACATCTCCGGGTCGCTTCTGGCCAGACTGCGGATCTTGCCGTCATCCATCGTCACACACGTTCGACGCTCTGATTCTGCAAGATGCACCAGCATCGTCGATTTGCCTACCTGACGTGCCCCCGTGACCATCACAGCCTTAAAAACGCTGCTCATGCTTAAAAATTTTCGTTCCAGTTCCCGCTTTATGTATGCCATTTGATCCCCCCTTTAGGAAAATCTAAAGTCAACTTTATTTTATCATAAGCGGTGAATAAATCAAGGAACATTTATTTGACGACCGCAGATCGTAAGTCGCGGTGTGCGCTCCAATTTTATGCATTCCAAATCTTGGATGATGCGCTCTTTCTGATTGTTGTTCTTTAAAAAGTAGTTTTCGGGAATATCCGGATCGCACTTTTTCAATACATTGATGATACAATCGATAACATGCACGGGCGCATTCGGCCATTCATACGAAGCCAGCCTGAATCTGATATCATCCGAAACATTCGAGTCGCACATCAATTCTATCAACCCTGCATAAAACCCATCCAGAGCAGATTGCGGCAGATGCGCATTCTGGAAGTGCTCCGGGAGCGTCATGATGACTGTCACCGCTTCGGGATCGGGTAATTGCTGAGATCTTGGGGTTTGGTGAATATATCGATTGATAATACTAAGCACAGCGGCAGCGCGTTGTTCTTCGGGAAGCGAGGGATTATCAAAACCAACGCGAATGAGCAGACGCACGCACGCCGCATGATACGAGGTTGCATACCGTTTTTTTTGCATCACCCCCCAGATACAAGAAAGAAGCTTAAGAAAATCTTCAGTATAAAACTCAAGAAAATCTTCTTTAGCTTTAAATGCATCTTTAAATATATCCCCAAGACTGTACTGATAAATATAACAATCATTCTGAGCAGACTCAAAACGTCGAAGCATACGGATAACGAAAGAAACCTCCTTATCGGATATCAGCGGCAATTTGATATCATCTTTATCTTCAAAAGCCGATGAGCTCTGCGCAACAATTGTATTATTATTCATCAGATCGGCAAACGGGATGGGAAACGGCATGCTTTGAACCGTATCATAAAAATAGTGGTCATCCGTTCTGTAAACAATTGGCAGCGGATCTCCGACTTTATAATGATTCTCGGGTTCACCGTATGTGATATATTCATGAATAATCGGTTCCTGACGCCTGTCGTCCGGTGGATTGAATTTGTATCT
>JAGACY010000302.1 GCA_017613855.1 Pseudomonadota bacterium | reverse complement strand
TTGATGCGCCGGACGATTTGGAATCTTCGGCACGATATGAGCTCGACCCCAAACGCCACCGCACGGGCGATATCTGGCATATTTTCATTCATGGGTTAAAGGGCGGCCAATTGTACGGCTGGCGCATGGATGGCTTGTACAAACCGTTGTGGGGCCATCGTTTTAATGTGCACAAGCTGCTGCTCGATCCGTTTGCGCGCGCCATTGTTGGCGATTTTGATATGTTCGCCGATGCGCTCTATGGATACAACCGCCAATCAGCGCTCAAGGACCGCTCGTATTCGAAAATAGATAGCGCGAGTGCGACGGCCAAATGTGTGGCGCTGCCGGCTGCGCCGATGACCTGGGATACCGACGAACGACCGCGTTATTCGCTGGCAGAGAGTGTCATTTATGAATGTCATGTCAAAGGCATGACGATGCATCCGTCGAGCATGGCGTCAAAACCCGGAACTTTTTTGGGGCTCATCGAACGCATCCCGCATTTGAAATCGCTCGGTGTGACGGCGATTGAGCTGCTACCGGTCGCACAATTTAATGAACTCGAGCCGCCGACGCTAATTGACCCCGAGACGGGCAAGGTGAACCGCAATTTTTGGGGCTATGCTACGCTCGGCTTTTTTAGCCCGCACCAGGGTTATGCCTTTAATCATGCGCCCGGCGCCGTCGTCGATGAATTTCGCCAGATGGTGCGCGCATTTCACGAGGCTCAGATCGAAGTCATTCTCGATGTCGTGTTCAATCATAGTGGCGAGGGTAACGAACATGGGCCAACGATTGCGTTCAGAGGGCTCGACAATGCCGTTTACTATATGCTCGAAAAACGCGGGAAATATGCAAATTATACGGGCTGCGGCAACACGATGAACTGCAACCATCCGGTCATGAAGCACCTCATTATCGAATGTCTGCGCTATTGGCTGGTAGAGATGCATGTCGATGGTTTCCGCTTTGATCTGGCAACGATTCTAGGGCGTTCGAACAAGGGCGAGTGGATAAACGACCCGAATCTTGGGCTGCTGAGCGACATTGCGGATGACCCAGTGCTTCGTGGATGCAAGCTGATTGCCGAAGCCTGGGATGCCGCCGGTTTGTACAAAGTGGGCGGATTTCCACGAGCATGGGCCGAATGGAACGGCAAATTCCGGGATGATGCACGTGCTTTTTGGCTTGGGTATGACAACACGGCATTGGGACTTGCCCGTCGCATTGCGGGCAGCAAAGATGCCTTTGCCGACAAACCCAATACCTCACAGAGCATCAATTTTATTACGGCGCACGACGGTTTTACGCTGCGGGATTTGTGTTCGTACAAGAGCAAGCACAACGAGCGCAATGGCGAGTGCAATCGCGATGGTTCGAACGACAACCTAAGCACGAATTTTGGCATCGAAGGCGAGACACATGACCCGGTGATTCGGCGCAAACGCTTGCAGCGCGCCAAGAATCTGGTTGCAACGCTATTTTTATCGCGCGGAACCCCGATGATTCTGGGCGGCGACGAAGTCTGGCGCACACAACAGGGCAATAACAACGGTTTTTGCCAGGATAGCGAGATTTCCTGGGTCAATTGGACCGAAACGGCGGAATCCCGCGAAATGCTTGACTTTTGCCGCAATATGATGGCGCTTCGCAAAAAGTACAATGCCTTGCGCCAGACGGTCTTTGCCGATCCACTCACCTGCCGCATCAAAACCGACAACCTGCGATTTCATGGCATTCAGCTCGAAAAGCCCGACTGGAAAAGCTGGTCGCATTCGTTTGCCTTCGAACTGATGGATGGCAGCGATGCCCCGCGCTTTTATGTAGCCATGAATGCATGGAAAGAACCGCTCACTTTTGAATTGCCGCACCGCGTCTGGCATTCTGTGGTCGATACCGCCAAACCTGCGGGACAGGATTTTATCGATCCCGAACATGCGGCGGTTTTGCATGCCAATAAAATCGTCGTTGCGCCGGATTCGGTCGTGGTTTTGGTCTCGTTTGGGGTGGCGGAATAAGTAGGCTGGGTCGCCCCTACACTCGCTGGATTTTTCTCGGGGTAAATGCACGCCTTGGGGCGACCACATTGGGTCGCCCCTACGCTCGCTGGATTATGTACCCAAAAGAACTATCTCTCTAATGTTCGCGTCTGCGCGGGTTCGGTCACGGCCTTTTGGGTATACGAACTTCGGGGGCGATGTTTGGGTTTTGTCGTCTGAGAAGTCGAAATTTTGCTCGATTTGGATGAACCCGAATGTTTAGACGATTTCGACCCCGATGATTTCTTCGATTTAGAAGATTTTGAACTGCTTTTGGCAGACTTGCCCCGGCAATGCGACCCCGATTCGGGAATGCCAATATAGGGCCCCAGATCGATGCGTTTACCCGTCGGAGATTCGGCATCGAGATGGAGATGCGGCCACGAATCGAGTACCGCCGTTCCGCCCATGAGTGCGATGTGTTCACCTGCTTTGACGGTATCACCAACCTTAAGATCGGGCCGGATTGCCCCCATGTGCATATAACGGATTGTATAGTCTTTAAGCGGGCCGTCGAGGACTTTGGTCACAATAACCATGCCACTGCGCCATCGTCCATAATTCGTAGAAAATGGATAGACGATGCCATAACCCGGTGCAAGAATCTGACGCGGGAATGATTTTTTAGTACGCACGGCATATCCGGAGCGTTTGTCGAGTTTTCCGAATTCACCGATATCTTCGCCGGTTCGTCCAATCAGTGTAATGACGGCATTTGCAGCAGAATTAATGACACTCCCCATGCCATTATTTTTTTCGCCCACATAACCAATATCATGGCCCCGATGGCGGCATTTATTACCATCATACTGACGAAGCAGATTACTATATGGATAAGGCTGAGCCATGTTTTCGGCGATGGGAAGGCCTAATTCTGATTTACCCGTTGGGCTTTCCCATGTTTCATAAGGCATTTCTTTATAACGATTGATCTCAGCCTGAGAGAAATGAGAACTTGTATTGGAAATATAAATTTCATCATCCTGATTGGATTTAGAATGCGATGATTTGGATGATTTATGTTTAGAAGATGAAGATTTACTTTTAGTAGATTTGGAAGACTTGGAATTTGCAGATTTAGAGGATGAAGATGATGATTTTTTAGAAGATTTGGATTTAGATGAAGATTTATCGGTATTATTTTTTTCACCAAGCTGATTGTCGATAGGAGGAATATCTTTTGGTGGGGTAGATTTTTTCTTGGCCTTGGGCGCGGCACCCTTTTCGTTGGAAGAAGCCGAGCTATTGCCATGACTTTCTTCGGCGAAAGCAGGTACCGAAATAAACAGGAGTGTCCCACTGAGAAGCATCAGTGCGAGCAATAGAGAATGTATGCAATGGTGTTTCACGGACAGGACTCAGGGCAGGTACAAGAAAAAACAGGCGCAGCGTATATCGCGCAGCGATATAGCGAGCCAACGCGGCGTATAGGATAGCCGCGTTCGCGTTCTTATTACCATAGGTAATTGAACGCGAAATATCAAATTTAATGTGTACTTATGTAGGTGAGTTTGGTCATCTGCATTCGTTTTTCATCGGATCCCATGTAAGCCATGCGAGGCAGCACTTGTTCGATGAACTGCAGACCATTTTGTGCCAATTGTTTTGGAGAAATACTGAGTATTTGAGCGTTTTGGGAATCGAGGAACGTCTGGGTGAGGGTATTTGCCCAAAGGTCCTCGTCGATCGTGCCGAGATCAATTTCGCTTTGATAAAGCCGTTTTGCGAAATCGGTATTTTGAGCGATTGCAGAAGCACGGACGAGATTTGAAATCCATGGTTTGGTGTCGAGTGACAACTTGCGTGCTTGGAGATAATCGTTCCATGCTTCGTCAGACTGATTCTGAGCTAAAGCATAAATTGCGCGCGAAACATAAGGTGTGTATGCGTGCGGGAAATTAGCCATCATCTGAGCAATTGCTTGCTCTGCCTGAGGCCATTTTTTCTGATCGATATATTGTTGAGCGAGTTCCGCATAAGTTTGAATTGGCCAGGGAGAAGTTTTAGCCGCCAAAAGGGAGTTTTCTTCGGCAGCCTGCTGATTTCCCTTAGCCGATTCGATACGTGCAGTGCATTGAAGTTTTGAATTTTCGGATCCGGAACAAATCTCATCGGGCATAGCCGCGAGCGCATTTTCCTGAGCATAGAGATTGGCGAGCTTGGGCAGAATGCGGTTTTTGCCGGATTGATAAGCTTTCAGAGCAAAAACGTTGGCCTGTTCGGGAGAGCCGTTTTGCAGGACAATGCCAGCACGTTCGGCAAGAATATCCGGATTTGCAGGTGAAAGAGCAAGCTGAGCGTCATTGATATTCATGCGCAGCTGATTTGGTGAGGTCTGATGAAGTTTCGCCGTTTCGTCCCAGTACTGAACAAGATTATTCGCGACGCGCGCCCCATTCTGAGCTGTCTTCCAGGCGTCATCGGTATGACCGATGCGAGCTTCGGAGGCCGAGAGCATTCGGTAATAATAATCTGAAGCAGGCTGCATTTGTGTCAGTTTTTGATACATCCTGTAAGCATCCTGATGGAGGCCGATTTCGAACTCGGTTTGCGCCAATGTTGTGTAAAGCGCCATTTTATTATGTCGATTATCGATTTCGTTTTCGACGGCCCGAAGGACAGCATCATGCTGTGCTTCATTTATATAGGCACAGTGAACCGCAGTCTGAATCACAGGGGCAAGCTTGCTGGTGGGGGTATCATTGAGCCAGGCCAGAATGGCATCCACAGAAAGCAACTGAGCCGATTCCTCATCCGTCATCAAAGGAAGATCATTTGGGGAATGCCCCGGCAAATTCCTGACAAACACTTCATCATGATTGCCCAAAAGGACAGCAGAAGCCGAAATGTAAGTTCGCATATCCTCTGGGATAATCTCCATCTGTTCCTTAGCGTATTCATTGGCTTCGGTCGTGTATCCGGCAGCAACCAACGTCGTATAGACATCTCGAATCTTGTCATTTTCGACGGGATTTTTAGCCAGTTCCTTCAAGGCAGCCAATGCGCCCGAAGATTCAAACATCCTTTGGAACTGTTCAAACGGGGTATTGGCATACCCCATTCTATTGGCATACAATTCGGCCGCATCCACTTTTTTAGCACTCAGCAACGACTGGTAGAGATCATCATCGAACGATGCTCTTCGATTGTGCGTCATGGAACTTCTTAAATCATCCATAGCACTGAGTACATTTTGCTGTGCATCTGTACAACGTATCAGGATATGTGCCCATATTTCGGGGGACTGCAGTTGAGAAACGTACCCCATGGCACTGCAAGGATTATCTCCCATGAGTGCATGCTGAGCCAAAATACGCGCGACTACACGCTCATAACCAGGAGCGGCATCGGAGTAATCCTGTAAAGCCCGGAGCGTGGCACTGACACCACGGGTCTGAAGGTATTCCTCAAGCACACTCAAAAGCGAAGCTATGGCCATTTCAAATTCGCCATTTTGCTCAAAAAGATCGATTGCTTCGAAAGCATCAAGCATCGAGCCATTATCGCGAAGCGGATCCATCACTTCAGCGACAGGTGCAGAAATGGCTTCTTCAAGACTCTGGGCAATTTGTCCATCGGACTCGGATTCGAGTGCCATTTCGAGTTTGCGTCTTTTGAGTTTTGTCAGTGCAGAGGGATTATTATCAGCATCGGGTGCATCGGCAATTGCTTCGAGCATCCACAACTGCGCTAAATCAGGATAACCGGCTTTCTGTGCATCTTCGGCCAGACTTGCGATATTGACGGATTTCCAATAGGGCGAAGACTTGAGCTGGCTGAGCTGATCCTGAAAAGATTCTGAATCGACTTTGCCTGCAAAAAGATGAAGCGTAACCAACCGGTGCCGCATCTCATCATTGTGCACCACCGATGCGGCATAGGCTTTTTCGGCATAATGCAAAGCCCGTGGATAATCACCACTTTGCTCGAAGAATTGTGAAATCCATTCGAGACGATGATAAACCCCTTCGGCAGCATCGAGCGTCGTTTCGGCGAGAGCCTGTGCACCTTTATGGTCGGGAGCACGATTGGCAAGTTTTAATGCCAAATTGATGACTTCCCTGGAATCTGGACGCGTCATCTGAACCAATGTCAGTTCATGGACTGCGGAATCGTAATCGCCGATAGTCAATGAGGTTTCTGCCAACCTCAAGTGAATTTCATCATTGTTATTGGCACTCTTTTCGAGTTTCCGGCTGTATTTTTCTATTTGTTCCGTATCACCATCTGCCATAGCCATGCGCACGAGATAGCCATAAGCTTTGGTACTCATTTGGGGATTTTTGTTATCGAGCTGTCTTTCGAGCAGTTTTTGTCCCAAATGCAACGACTGTTCGAATTCGAGGAGTTCGATCATCTCGAACATTTCTTTATCAACAGCATTCGGATCACTGTGGCTGATCTGACCGGATTCGCCATTGCCATAACATACAGGCTGTCCATCCTTACAAAACATGAGAGACAATGTTTTGGTGATTTCAGATTCGGATTTGCCGGCCCTGATCATGGCACGAATATTTTCGCGTTTTTCAGCAGCACTAAAGCGTATTTTTTGTTTATTCGCATTCTCAAAGGCTTTGCATGCGCCTTCGTTTTCTTCCAGACTGGCAAGCGTCAAAGCCGCAGAAAGAGATTTCTGGGGATCGAGTTCAGCCATTTTTAGATTGTTCCGAATGGCATTTTCCCTGAAATAGCGGGCTTTTTCATCATTCTGATGATAGTCATATTCACGTTTGTAAATGATCGCAAGTGCACTAACATATTCGACATTATCTGAAGTGCTTACAACAGCAGGAACCTTGTTTTCGAGCCATTCCAGACCTGCTTCATTCTCCCGATTCAGGCTGTACTGATTGTAAACCGTTTCAAATACGTTGCCATAATGCGTTTGTTTGGTAACGAGCTTGGTAAAGCTGTCATCCGCTTCCGGAATCTGATGATTATCGAGGTATATCTGGCCAAGAATTTCATAGGGATCCGGATCTTCGGGATAATCAGATTGCCACTGTTTTGCAATATCAACCGCATGATCGGACTTGCCGTACCCTTTCAGAAAGCGAACCACCCGGTCATAACTGTCATTGTTCTTTCCGACAATTTTCAGATATTCATTGAGCGCATTTAAAACCTTTTCTTCATCATCTTTATAGACGGTATAAAACTCTGCAACGGCAAACAGCGCCTCCGACTGCTCCTCTATGGATCCCGATAACATCGGCTCAATTGATTTGTTGAACTCATTCTCTGCTTCAGCATCTAAAAAATACTTTGATTTATCGAACGGTTGATATCGGTTGAGTTTATCGAGATAAGCCAGAAGCTCGGGATATTTATGAATCGTTTTCAGACTTTTTATATAAAGATCCTGAGATTTCGGCGTCAGCTCATCCAAAACGGGGTCAAGCAGTGCGATAATACCTTCCCAATTGGATCGCTTTGATTCGATTTTTGCAATGGCCTGTCTCGCATTCGCCGCAGGTGCCTGTTGTTTTTCGAGATAAGCAGCGGATTCGCGTTCGTATGCCCGTACCTGCCTGGCATCGAGATAGGCTTCGATGAGCTGCAAATGGAAATCATCATCCTCGACACCAATCCTGGCCGCTCTTTCTCCGCTGATCAACGCCTGCTGCGGCAATCTTCTGGCCAAATACCAATTAAAGATTTTAAGCTGCAAATCAACTTCCGAAGGCTGAGCTTCCCCAATGCCGGTCAATATCTGATTTGCCGCAGAAATCTGGCCTGCACCATACAGAATTTCTGCAGCCTTAAAACTCATTTGAACATCTTCGACACAAGACGAACAGGTTTCGTAAGCTCTCGCAGCAGGTTCGGCATAACCAGCATCAATGAGTTGTTCAATTTCCTTGAGTACTTGTGCGGGAGTACGGTCCTGCTGTGCAAAATGCTTTTCAAAGATTTCGTCCGATTCAGCCTGATTAAACTGCCTGCGAAGCACGATGCCTCTTGCCAAATCATTCTGAGGATCGTTCGAGAGAGCGAGCAGCTCAGCCTCAAGCGCCCATTTATGATAATCCTCACATACTTCAACCGCTTCGAGAATTCGGGACTCTTTCTCGGAAGACGACGCAGAACCGACATAATTCCTCAGTTTATCAGCTCCCTCGTCTGTACGGTTAAGGGCAAAAAGACGACGTGATGCATGAAGCTGATGATACTTCGAATCCGATAATTGTTCCTCGATTTCGAGTGCTTTTTGCGTCTGTCCCCTACTCGCTAAAGATACGGCATAGGCCGCTTTGACTTGTTCCGCATCCGGCAAAGACTGACCGGCAGATTCGAGCGCAGCCAGACACCCATAAGCATCCGCAGTCCCGTTGAATTGCTTATAAGCCGCGAGCAGTGCCTCCTGTTCCTGAGCTGACCAGGATTTGCCATTATCCGTCGATCTTTGGGCTGATTCACAATAGGCAGTCCATTTTTTCTGAGCCGAACAAATATCACGAATGAGAGACTCGGTCTTTTCACTGCCACCATCGAGCGTACGTGCAAAATCGGCAGCATTGGCAGCAGAATCGTAATTGCCGCGTGCGAGATGCGTCGTCGCAATGAGCCTGTAGACATCAGGATTTTTAGGTTCTTTGGCCAGTGCAATGGCAGCCTGCTTCATCGCCTCATCGTAATCACCCGATTTTTGCGCTTCCCAGCCTGCGACAAGCCCGGTGCATGAGGTCATTAAAAAAGCAGCAAGTATGGTGAGGTATTTCCACTTCATATTTTGGAGCACCTATTTTAATGCGGAATGCGGAATTGGATTACAATGCCTAAGGTTTGGTCTAAAGTAAAAGGAGAATGATTTTTAATTCGTAATACGTAATTCGTCATGCGCAATTGAATGACAATTACCAATGGTAAAACCTAAAGATCATTAAGATACCATCCATTATTCATTATGCATTATCCATTATGCATTATTCATTAATATTTCTTCTTCTTTTTTGGGTGCAGAACAAAGCCCATCTCGGGCATATCCGGGATTAAATCATCGCGATATCCGACATCCACCTCGGTTTTGGCAACAAAATCCTCATCGCCTTTCGAAAGAACGCCAATAAATTTATCGATGCGTTCCTGCCGCACTTCAGAAAATCTGTCTGCGAACTGCACGAATTTGCCAATATATGGCGGTCTCGTACACGCACGGATTTTAAAGAAGCAGCGGATATGGATATGAATGAGGTCAAAAAGCCCGACATCTTCGGGCTGCATATCTGAAATTTTCTTATGTTTTACGGGGGATTCCCCCGCGCCGCTTTTGTCTTCGACAATGCGCGTCTCCCCCGCGCCATTATTGGCCTCGCCAATACATGGCGTTTCGGCGCTATTGCCGTTAGCAATACGCGCCGATTCTTTGGGAGCCGGCATTTCCGCAGGAGGAGTCGGTTTCTTTTTTTGCACAGCCTGCGTTAATTCTGCAGGTGTTTCAGTCAAAGGCTCACCGTCTTTAACCGCAGCAATTTCGGCTTCAATTTGCTCCGACAATTTGAGGCACAAAGGACCATCGAGCGGTTTGGCATTGAGCGCAGCAAATGTCTGAGCCAGCAAATCACGAATGCGCAAACGCCAGGCTTTTCCAAGTGTTTTGCCATTTGCCCGCAGGATTTTATTTAATTCCTGAGCATTTTTTTCTACTGCATTGATGGACATTGCCCCGAAAATCAATCCTCGTAGCTGGGCGTGCCGTAAATCTGGCTAACCTCAATGACATCGCGTGCTGACTGCGGCAAATGCGCATTATCCAGATTGACACCATTGAGCAAAGACGGCGTCAGCATCGTATTAAAAATCCTAGCTTCTGAAAGATTGGCATCCGAAAGATTGGCCCCCGCCAGCGTTACCTTATCGAGACTGGACTGCGATAAATTGGCATGACGCAGCGTACCTTTCTGGAAATTGGCTTCACTCAGATTAGCCGCGGACAAATCCGAATCGGTCAAATCTGCCTCGCAGAAGAAAGTCCGGCATAAATTGGCATTTTTCAGACTACACTTGGTCAGAAGCGCATTCATAAAGAACGCATGTTCTGCCTGAACTCCGGAGAAATCTGCTGGTGAATGCGCATAAACATTGCTGAAATTCGCATCCGTGAGCACTGCATTGAGGAATTTAGCCCCGGAAAGCACAGCCTGTAGGAAAGTCGTTTCAGTGGCATGCAAATTCTCAAGATTGGCCTGGCTCAGATTGACTTCCCTGAATTTTGAACGATCTGCCTCGACATTGGACAAATTGGCATTCTGGCAAATGGCATAAGACAAGTCCGCCTCAGTCAAAGAGGCATTGCTGAAATCGGCCTGACTCAGATTGGATTTGTACCAATTGGTTTTTTTGAACATCCCGTGAGATGCTCTCAAAGATTCTGCCATGGTGTAGGCAAAGGAAGCAAAATTGGCATTGGCATGTTCAAAGCACACAGATTTGATATGGGAATTTCTGAAATCTGCCCCAGCGAGATTGGCGCGCGAGAAATCAGCATTTTCGAGATTTGAGCTGCTAAAGCGCGTTCCCTTGGCTGTGATGTCCGCGAGATTTGCATTGACGAGCACAACAGACTGCAAATCCGACCCAGTCAAATCCGCACCGGATAACTGAACATTAGACAGATTAGCCTCTCTCAGGGAAGCATATTTGAGCGAAAGCCCCGTCATATCAGAGCCGCTGAGATCCGCCTGTTCCAGATGTGCCCGTTCGAGTTTTGCATGCGTCAAATTAAGTCCGCGCAAATCAATACCACGCAGATCGAGACCATTTGAAATATCTTTAACGCCGGCCATACCGACGAGATACTTTGCCCAGTCATCATCCCCACGAACAAGCGCGTCAATGACCTTTTGACGCCTGTCTGGTCCATCTGTCATTAGCCATCGGTGGGTTGGATCCATGTTTTCACCATCTCGATTGTGTCATCGCCGTCCACCCGAAACATATCGGCAGCAACGATGAAAGCCGTGCAAATTTTAAAGTTTATCACATTTAGGAAGTGCTAACAATAATTCGTAATGCGGAATTGTTTTCTAATGCGCAATGCGCAATGCGTAATGCGTAATTGGAATGCAATTCTCCAATAGAATCAACACGCCTGGAAGGCGTTTCATTCGTAGAAAATAGCCGGGTGTGCCGCAGGCGCGCCCGGATCGGAATGTATGTGCAATGGGTTGTGAGGGAATGCGGAGTGCGGAATGCGGAATTGTTTTAATTCGCAATGCGCAATGCGCAATGCGCAATTGGAATGCAATTCTCAATAGAATCGACACGCCTGGAAGGCGTTTCATTCGTAGAATATAGCCGGGTGTGCCGCAGGCGCGCCCTGATCGGAATGTATGTGCAATGGGCAACATGGAATGCGGAATGCGGAATGCGGAGTGCGGAATATTGAAGTTTATCTGAAAATGTGCGACAACAAGCGACGCGTTTTTGACACAAACGCGCATGGAGGTTCTATGGCACAAGAACAACGATTTGAACTCGTAAGTACGCTTGGCCGAGGCGGAATGGCTGAGGTTTTTCTTGGTTGGATGAATTCCGTAGGTGGTTTGCGACGAAAAGTTGCTATCAAGCGAATCTTGCCGGAGCTCATTCAGAAACAGGGAAAACTGTTTCAACAAATGTTTGTTGACGAGGCCAGGCTGGCTTTCCAGCTTGAGCATGATAATATTGTCCGCGTCTATGATGTCGGCCAAACGGCTAATACCTTCTTTATCGTCATGGAATACATCGAAGGTTTTGACCTGAAGTCCATCATGGAAAAACTCAGAGCCAGCGGAACAATTTTCCCACTGGGTGTGGCACTCTATATCACCCTTCAGGTGTGCGCCGGGCTCGGTTATGCTCATACCTTGTCAGATACGGATGGAAAACCACTCGGTCTGATTCATAATGACATTTCCCCCCCCAACATACTCATCGGCCGCCACGGCGAAGTAAAAGTTGCCGATTTTGGTCTTTCGGATGCTCGTTCCAATAACGTTGCAACCCCAGATGGCATGATCAAAGGCAAATTTGCCTATATTTCGCCGGAAAGTACCAAAAACCCGCCAAACATCACATCCCGAAGTGATATCTTCTCTATCGGCATTGTCCTCTGGGAAATGCTCGCCGGGCGCAGACTGTTCCAGCGTGACTCTGATCTGGATACCTTTAAGGCTGTCCGAGCCTGCGAAATTCCCGATTTACGCGATTACCGCAACGACATTCCCGAAGCCCTGGTCAAAATTGTCAAGAAGGCGCTCACTGCATCGCCTGATGAACGCTATCAGACATGTGAAGAATTTTATCTCGACATTGCCTCATTGGCAACTGCACTGGCCATACCTCTCAATCGTTATGATCTGAGCTGGCTGGTGAACGATCTTGCCGGCAACCGCTGGAAAGAATTCATCGGTGAAAAAGTCTCCGAAGACGTCCAAAAATCTCTGGAAGACGAACTGGGTGGCATGCTTCCTCCCGGCGATGCGGAAATGTTTGCAGAACTCGTCACCGGCATGTCCGAAGTCCAGGTGGAAGAAACAAACACAACCGCACAAAAAGAGAATGCCAATTGGCTGGAAGACGTTTTCAATGATGTCGGCTTTGACGAAGGCGAGGTTGTCTTTGACAAAGAAAACAAAGAGACCGCACCTGAACCCAAAAAAGAGACCGACCCGACGAAAGCACAACAAGCTCCTGCCGTTCCCAGAAAGGCCGCGGTTTCCAAACCAGAATCCAAATCAAACACACCCACTCCAACGGTTAAACCCTCAAAGAGCGCGGTCACTCCGATTGTACGCGAAGTCAGCGGCATGCTCCCATCGTCTAAATCCAAATTGATTGCCACACCTAATACTGCACCGCAAAAGCCATCTTACCTCGTTTTGATGGGTGCAGCCTGTATAGGTCTAGTCGTAGGAATTATCTTTTCGATAATCGTGGTGATGTTTGCTTTATAATTTGAATTTGATCATTCGAATTCCAGACAACAAATCCCCGGAGCCCAAACGCCCTCGGGGATTTCTTTTTTAATGGATAATTGATAATGAATAATTGACAATGAGAGCTAAAGCCAATGGATAAGCTGAATTACCAAAGGTATGTCATTTTTTAATGGATAATGGATAATGAATAATTGACAATGAGAGCTAAAGCCAGTGGATAAGCAAATTACCAAAGGATGTCATTATCAATTATC
>JAGACY010000301.1 GCA_017613855.1 Pseudomonadota bacterium | reverse complement strand
TTTGTCTACTGCTGCGTTTTTACTCACAGCCCATGCACTCAGATCCTGATTAAATACTTTTGCATGCTGAAACATCGCTTTCAAATCATCTGCTCTTGTGACATTCCATGGATTCAATGGCTGGTTAAAGCTGTATGCCCTGTAAAACATGGCATTCATGGTTTTCACATTCGAAACATCCCATTTCTCCAGCGGCTGATCGAACTTGACTGAACCGCCGAACATGCCGGCCATTTCTGTCACTTTCGAAACATCCCAGCTGTTTAAAGGTTGATTGAACTCCGGCAAATAGCCGAGCATATTCTGCATCGTTGTAACGTTTGAAACATCCCACCGGTCCAATGGCTGGTTAAATGTCGAATGTATATTGGTGATTTTATCATCATTATTTTCTGCGCCTGCACAATTGGGCATCCATAGTGTTTTATTCATGTTCACCACATTTGAAACATCCCAGTTGTTCAATGGATAATTCAAAGAACAGTTGTTTTTGAACATTCTTTCCATCGTTGTGAGTTTTTGTGGATTCGGAATATCGACGGATGAAAGTTTTTCCAGAAGATAGCAGTCGATGAATGCATTCGTTCCCAACCCCATGTCACCAAAAGATACAATTTCTTTCAGTTTGCAAATGCTTGAATTTGAACCTTCAACATGGAAACCGGCTGGTTCTCCTGAAATTGTTTCAATTTTAATGGTTACGGTACCGCTGTCGTATTCATCGCTGTATTGATGTGTAATCGTGCCGCAATCGAGGTCTTCTGTGTTATCGTCTCCCCAGTTTACACGAATCTTACAATTTGCTGTTTTGTCGAAATATAGTGTTAATGTGTTGTTATTTATAGGTAATTCCCATTCGGTGATGAATGCGTCTGGCGCACATCGGCCGTCACTGCGGCAAATATAGGTAAACTCGCCATCTTTACCAACACACTGGTCGTCGCTTGTACATTTGGTAGCGCATCTGTAATTGAGATAGCTGTCGCAAAAACCGTCACTACTTTTAGGCATTGAATCACAATCTGTATGTGACTGGCAATCCTGGCCTTGTTTGGAGGCTGTTTCGTAAATATCGATCATGTGATTGTGATTATTGTCGATACATGCGCCATTGGAGTCACATGTATTTGTACAATTGTCTGCACATTTGCATGAACCGTCTGGATTATTGCCATTCAGGCAGTTATCACTTTTGGTGCATGAACCATCTGGATTATTGCCATTCAGGCAGTTATCACTTTTGGTGCATGAACCATCGGGGTTATTGCCATTAACGCAGTTATCACTTTTGGTGCATGAACCATCGGGGTTATTGCCATTAACGCACCCTTCTTTCATTTTGCATGAACCGTCTGGATTATTGCCATTGGCGCAGTTTTCTGTATTGATGCATGAACCGTCCGGGCTATTACGAATAACGCATCCAGCCCTCATTTTGCATGAACCGTCTGGATTATTGCCATCGGCGCAGTTTCCTACCGGTATGCATTCGCCTTTGTCGCTCCATTGATCCTTTATCACACAGTCTTTACACCTTTTTTCACTGTCGCAGTTGTTCAAACAGGAAGCGGGGCAGCGATCGGAATCGGATGCCTCGCATTGCGCAGAGGCGTCAATACACTTGCCATTGCACGACTTTTGCGCACCATTACAAGGGGCAAGACAATAATAGTGACCATTCAGTCGATGATCCGGGCTAAAAGCTGTACATTCGGATTCTTCGTCTGGGCACTGGGCGTTATTTAAGATTGCAGGTTCGCCGGATTGGTAGACATAAGCTTTTGCATCGGGATTGGTTCTGTCGGGAGGAGGGCAGATTTTTCCGCTGTGAGCCTGCTCCAATGTGCATCCACACATACACAATACAGGTATAACCATAAACACCAATCGTTTCATATATCGCATCCCATATCGATTGTTAATAATAGCTAAATTCATAGAATCCAGCGTTTGAATTATAGCAAAAATATGGCGAATGCCAATGGTTTATGTCGAAGTGATGGTCGCGAAAATGTGCCGGAAATCGCGTAGATTCCATGATTTTATCACATGAATCGCCTCTGGTCGCTTAAAAAATCCCATATCCACGATGGTCAAACAGAACTAAAGGCGTTGTGGGGTCCAAGTAACTGCGCCCCTTGGCGCGGACCGGAGCAGATCCACGGATGCGTCGTAACGAAATGCATGATGTCGTGCATTCTGCTTATTGAATATTTTTATTGTTGGCATTAAACAAGGTCATTCTGAGTGGTTCTGCTCAGTTTCCATATTACCGGGGTTGCTATGAATAAGAAAATGTTTGGCCGTTTGGCGGTTTTGGCGATTGCTCTGTTAAACGGATGTGATGATGACTCATCTTCTGGTAAGGCAATCTGCGCCGCTGGAGAGCACAAATGTCTGGATGCATTCACCGCTGTTAAGTGTACCGATGCAGGCATCTGGGAACAGGAAAACTGTGCGTATGGCTGCTATATGGCTGCCGGAGAATGCATGTATCCCGATGATAAATGTCATTTGGGGGAGACCAGATGTAAAGACGGCGTCTATTCGGTTTGCGAGAATGACACATGGAAAGACGAGACATGCAAATTCGGATGCGACCAGACGGGATGCAAGGCGGAAACCAAATGCAAAGATGGCAGTCTGCAGTGTGCTGCCGACGGATTGACGCTGATGGTTTGCCGGAACGACGATTGGACAGAGCAGGAAAAATGCAGCAACGGGTGTGATGTCGATGCGCTTGAATGCAAACCATTGTGCAGGGAAGGCACTGTACGGTGCGACGGCGAAGATGGCAAAATAGGGCGAAATGTCGTGATTTGCCACGATGAGCAATGGGAAGAACACGAGACATGCGATTACAAATGCGTGGGGGGAGCATGTTCGTCTGCCTGCGATATGGACGGCGACCATCTGTGCAAGGGCGATGACCTGATGGTGTGCCATGAAAACTGGGAATTTGAACAGACCTGCGCTCTTGGCTGTTTTGATAACAGATGTAAGGAATGCGCGACTGTCGATGAACAATCGTGCGCTGATGCGGGTAATCTGCGCGTTTGCCAAAGCGATTATACGCTCCAGACGCAGCCATGTCCTTTGGGCTGTCTGAATGATAAATGCAAACAGTGTACTGAAATCGGTCGCCTGAGCTGCAGCGACGCCGGCAATGTTCAGACATGCCAGAGCGACTTTATGCTGGCTGAGACCACGGTTTGTGATCACGGATGCAAAGATGCCGTCTGCCTGGAGTGCCAGGAAGCCGCAGATTGTGCCGTTGTGCCGGGCTGGAAATCGGGGCAGTGCACGAATAACACGTGTGTGGCGAGCGCATGCAAGGGTGACTATATACTTCAGGGATCGGTGTGTACGCTTGAGATTCCGTTTGCCGGCAATGTGTTCGTGACCGAAATGGAAAACAACAGTGATATCATTGAGCATGCAGCCGATATCCTCTGGGATTATCCCGATCTTCCGACAAATTTTGTGTCGTGGAAAAATCCTAAAGAAACGCTTTCATTTTTCTTTGCGCCAAAGAAAACCGGAAAGATGACGGTGTTTGTTGAAGCCAGTCTTTACAGAGGTTCGACCGAGGGAAAGCTGTCGTTTACCTATCAAGGCGAATCACATGAAATCACGGTCGATTCGACCAGCACCAAAGTCTATGAAGTGGGCACATGGGATGTGAAGGAACCCGGATATGTAAAAATCGACGTTCGGGCCACATCGATAACGCCCGCAAACAGTGAATTTGCGCGATTCGGCAATTTCTATATCGGCGGAGATGTGGCTTCACAGATGCCGGCATGCACGCCGAAGGCGATCATCAATGATGCCTATTGGAATCGCCGCGGACCTTCGGTGCACATGGGCTACACCATGCCCGACGAGGATGTCGAATGGTTCTATAACGAAGTCGTCGTTCCCGATGGGTCGGATATCATCAATTCGTATTTCATGCTGACCGGATTCAGCGAAGGATACATGGGAATTCAGGCCAATTCCGCGACCGAAAGAAAAGTGCTTTTCTCGGTATGGAGTGCATACAGCACCGACGATCCCAATCAGATTCCGGCGGAATATCAGGTGACGACTTTGCGCAAGGGCGATGGGGTGGAACCGCAGCCTTTTGGCAATGAAGGGTCGGGATTGCAGAGTTTTTATGATTATCCGTGGGTGACCGAAAAGACTTATCGGACGCTTGTGCACATCAAACCGACTGGCGATGGTGCGACCGATTATACCGGGTATTTTGGGGATGAGAAAGGCAACTGGCATCTGGTGGCATCGTTCCGTCGTCCAAAAACCAGCACCTGGTATAAAGGCGCGCATTCGTTCCTCGAAAATTACAATCCCGCGTCGAGCATATATCCACGCGAGGTGCATTTTACCAATCAGTGGATGCGCACCAAAAGCGGTCGGTGGATAGAAGTGACCGAAGCCAAACTCACCGCAGATACAGCGGGCACCAGAGGCTATCGCATCGATCGTGAGGGGTCTTCAAGCGGCAGCATGTTTATTTTGAAAAACTGCGGATTCTTTGTGGGCAGCACAAATCCCGGCGATATGTTCAGTCGCCAGAAATCGGGCAATCCTGCGCCGGAAATCGATTTCGATATGCTGGAAAGGTTGTAGCCGCGTATGTTCGCTTTGGGGCGACCCATATGGTCGCCCGTGCGAGCAAATAGATTGTGATAATCGAAGAAACGTGGCGTATCCCGCAGCGTTTGCTATGGTTTCTTCTCCATCATACTGAAGAGCGGCCTGGCATCGATCAGATTGTAACTCAATACATGCTCTTTCCCATTGCTCTTTAAAAACATTGTCCATAGCATACAGATGTTTCTTCTAAAACCAATCTCACATGACTGCGTTGGTAAAGACAGAATCACTTTCCCAGAGGGGGTTGGCTGTTTTTCGGCATGTCTGGAGATGATGACGTTATTCTCATCGATGTAACAATATCTTTTTTGTAGGAATGAAAAGATCAATACCGAAATGATTACCAGAATGCCGCAGGGCAATAAAAGCGCTATTGTGATGTCTGGGTTGTACATATTGATGATAAACGATGCTACAAGTATCAGACAGAGTATAGCCGCATACGGGATACAAATTACCGGGTCGTAAATATGCCAATATACCAGACAACAACGATTCGGGTTGTCGACATCCTTATTGATTTTCAAATTGTTGAATAACAGAGAAGAACCTTTTGTTAATCCACTGTTTTCGGTTTTCACTTTTTCCAAAAAGTCACTGGCTGCATAAATATTTTCTTTGAACATGATAAGCGCCTTGTTAAGTGGTGACGGTTGTGAACAATTGCTGTGTATCCCGTAGGGATAGAGGCGTTGGCGAGCTGTTTGCGCCAACTAATCTTGTTTAAGTCGTTCTGTTTTCTTCTTGTGAGAATACTCAAAACCAACAATCGCGCCAATAAAAGGAAAAGACACGAAGATTAAAAAAGAGATTAGGAGAAATACAATTTCAAGTGTACTCAACTCAAACACGTCACTCGGGACTCTTGTGTGAAATAAATCTGGCAACCTGAGCACCATGCGAGCGATAGCAGCGCCAATTAAACTAAAACCTATCGCACTGACTAGCGTCATCGGAAAGGATCCGACTCCTTTTTGTGAAACACCGCCCTTAAATGCGCCTAATGCAACAAAAGCAGGCACCCCAAAAACCAAGGCGACCTCACAGTGATAGTCAATCAACCACACACCAAAGGGTTCACACAGATAACAGATAAAGAAGACAATGTTGACCCCTAAAAAAAGCGAGATGAAACCGAACCCGATTTCACTAGGGATTCGATCGGATTTGCTGTATTGGGGAGCCTCATATGTGTCTTTGCTCACGTTTTCCTTTGATTCGTCCGACATGCAACACCTAATGTAGAATATGAAGAGA
>JAGACY010000300.1 GCA_017613855.1 Pseudomonadota bacterium | reverse complement strand
GCTTCTGATACCTTAGTATAAAAATAGATAATAGCTTCATCGTAAACCTGTACGTATGGTTCGATACAGACATCCGGGGTTCCGGGATGTGGGAAATATTGCTGACCGTCTGTGAGATCGACATCGCATACCATCACGGTTTCATCATGCGCATTGCAATTGTCGGCAGCACATTCACCCGCACGACAGATTTCACCAATTGTGCAGGTATTGCTGCCACAAGTGCATTTGGGTTTGTCACAAATAAACTCGGATGCTGCCGGTTCATTAGAGCCTCGCGGGATTGAATCGGTTCGGTCCAAAACACATTCACCGAGAGGCGAGGTCGATTCCACGGTCGTATCAAATCCTGCGTCTATATGAAACATGAGGGCATCTCTATACGCAAGATCTTTCCAATATTTATGTCTGTCTACTTTAGAGTAGGAACTCTCAGTATAACCATTAAATCCAATCTTTGAACCTTTGGGATAGTGCCGACCATCGGATGTATGGCAGCCACCTTCTTTTTCACAGGTCAAAATGCCGCCCTCTTCGTCTCCGCAATTATTTGAGCAATAATCATAGTTAATATTATAATGATTACAGTAGAACTCTCCATGCTGATTGGTTTTAATCTGATGACACGAACACACGCCATCGCTACATTTCCCAAATTTCATGCAGTAGCCGTCGCCGCATGGACAATTGCCTTCAAGACAAAGCCCGGGGTCTTCACCATGTTCAAAATCCTTAAACATGATATCAGAGGTCCACACTGCGTCACTGTTATATCTACTGGATTTGATGTTTTCCGGTAATGATTCGGTGCAGCGACGATTTTCACAAAAATCGTGCAGTCCAATCGTCTTCGTTTCATAGCCATCAAAGCATTTGCAGCCATTCTCGTCATCACAAACCCAGTGGTCATACCTGCAAATATATGCATTCGATTTGCATTCTGGATGATGCTTTTCACATGCTGTATATTCGCCTTCTTTCCCAAGGGAGTTCACAAGCACACCGCCGCAGTAATAATTTGCTTCATAGTTGCGCTCATTCCAACCGTCATATTTTTGCTCATCGACAAATGAAATTGTCGAAAAATCATAGACGACCCATTTATTATCTTTACAGATGTATTTGTCGGCTTTTTCTCCATCGTTATTTGAGGCATCCACGTGATCCGTTTTGTCTCTTGATGATGGGGCAATAAATGCGCCGTTCACATAATCCGTTCCAAATAAATGTACATGCTCATTGATGGTACATCCGCCTTCTTTTGTGCCATAGCAGCGCTGGCCTCTGGTATTCAGACAGAACCACGATTCTCCCAGCCACTCTGATCCATCATCGCAAACGCATTTATCCTTCACCTTTTGGGCACCGTTTGCACATGCAGATGCATCCGCGGTATCACTCGCTTTGACATCCTTGGTGTCTGTGTCTGCCTGCGTCGGCGCATTGTCCGTTACAGCCATCCCGATTTCAGCTGGCGGCTGCTTATCCTGGTCGGTGCGCTTACATCCGGCAGCTGCGCATAGCAAACAGCAGATGTACAGACAGATGTTGTTCCGTTTGAAAAATGTTCCCAGCCACTGATTATTCATATGTACTCCTAAACACATTTCTTCTTCATCGCATATTCGTATTGTCAGCCGTTGTCCTTCTTGCCTTGGGCATGGATGGCTCGCGGGACATTGTATACCGCACGTGCATCGAAATTGGTATCCTTTTTTTGGGGGGCATCTCGACAATAAATGCCGCCTATCGTTCATCGTGCAGAATGAAAATTATGGAGCGAAAATATCACGAATTGTCTGGATTATTTAAAACGCAGATGATATGAGCAATTCGGGGTACTGCTATTGTTTACACCCTTTTATCACGTATTTGAGTGGATAGGTGATCCATCTCAGAGTTTATAGGAAGCGTTTGGTATGAGATTAATGCGATTGTTATTCCTGTTGGCTGTCTTTGTGATTTGCCCTTCATGTGGACTTAAATCTGTGGCTACCGCGGTGTCGAACAGCACGGATACGAAAGCCGAGGATCCGGTTATGGCCAAAGGATGTGATCTTTTATTCATGGTTAAAGAATTCACCAATATTGCGAAGTTTGTACGCGAATATCCCAAAGACAAGTTTGAATCGCTCAGAGCCAGTACAAAGCATAATTATGTGCAGTTCAGCACAAATCATCCCGAATGTGCAAATGAAACACATAACTATTTGCGCTGCATGGGCAATGTTCCCTATCGTGAATGCAATGAGTGGCTGTCTACGGATAAGTATTGTGGTGCACTGGATAATCAAGTCGATCCGGAATGTGCCGAGCGAGAAACCAGCCTGCGTTATGATTGCATTGATTCCATGGTGTCCAATTGCAGTAGTCTCAAAACCATACTGGACAAGTGTGAAGAGCGCAACAAAGATGAACTCACGAACTACAGAGTGATGACACAGGATCTTGAAGGTTCCATTTTCAGTACCTATGAGCATTATAGAGTACTGGGTCTGGACCGGGATTATGGCTGGGAAAATATATATGAATGCCCCAACAATCGAAATGATTGCGACAAGAAGCAACTTTACTATCGCGTCGTCCAAAGGTTAATCACATATGATTTACCTCCTGCCATCAACAAAGTTCTCCTCCTCAGAAATTATCAGCTTGCCAAGACTGCAACAACCGAAGAAATCGATCAAATCAAGTCTTTCTGTATAAGAGAATATGGAAGGATTGTCGAAGAAACAGAGAATATTACGGACGAACAGAAAGCGATTATTGATGCATTGGTTAAGAAGTCCTGCGTAGATTTTTTTACCGATTTTCCGGCATGCCGCATTGAATATATGCTTTACGATGAGTGTATCATCCAGCACAGGTCAGACCCAACTTATTATGAGGATGGTTCGTCTTATAGAGATACATGTGTTGAAGAAGCCGATACTTTTAATTCAT
The DNA here is from genome assembly GCA_017613855.1 of Pseudomonadota bacterium. Next base: position 896 of record JAGACY010000300.1, on the reverse strand, counting down.
GCAGCAAACCATTTCACTACGAAATAGAGGCATATTTCGAAAACCATACGAACCTTGAACCTGATACGATACATGAAGTGTGTGTTTATCCAATCTATCGGATACAGTTTTACGAGGAAGCGCTGGGTAAAATGTTTAAATAGGGGCTGCATTCGCCGATTTTTGTATCGGGCGTTTGCCCGATACAAATTCGGTTTAGTTGGTCCATGCGTCGTATGCAGTCTGGCTGCAATCGTCGTCGCTAAGTGTCGGCCTGCATGAGTTGTCGTGGATATCGGAATTCTGCTTTGCAGAACAATAGGAGGTCGACGACCAGTCTGCGTATATAGAGTTTTTTCCTGTGCCAAAACATATATATACATTGTCGTTTTGCGGCGATATGGTCTGTATGGAATTGTCGCCGTTTCCGACCAGAATAAAGGCATTGCCATCGCCCGGATAGATGATGTTGTCGCCGTTGCCAAGTTTAATCTTGTCGTGACCATCATTTCCCCAGACGACATTGTCGCCGTTGCCGGCTTCCAGCGTATCGTTGCCGGGGCCGCCAACCAGTGTGTTGGCACCGGCTCCGGCACGAATTGTATCGTTCCCTTCGCCACCAACGACGAGATGTGTACCATCGCTGCTGCCGCTGTCGACCAAATCGTTGCCACGACCGGCATCGATGAGATGATAACCGGCACCGGGATAAATATGGTCATCACCGTCTCCGCCATATATGGTCACATGCGGGCCGTTTGTGCGTATGGTATCGCTGCCTTCTCCACCTTCTATGATGTGCATGCCTGCGGCTGCCGTGATCGTATCATCTCCGCCAAGACCGGCAATACAGTGGTGATAGCCTTGTCTCACTTCAATGGTATCATCGTTGTTTGTTCCGATAATGACAGCGTTTT
>JAGACY010000299.1 GCA_017613855.1 Pseudomonadota bacterium | reverse complement strand
GTTGGCGAGTTTGGGATTTGGGGCATTGGCAGGAATGACCATCGAGTCGTACCAGATGTTGGTACCTTCGTTGGGTGCCCAGAAGCCCATATCCTTGTTTTCTCCGAGGATGGTTACTGCGTCGCCCGAATAGACGATGGCGATATCTTTGAGGCCGTTGCTCATATTATCGATGACTTCGTCGGTGACGTAGGTCGGCTGCATGGTATCGTTCATTTTGAGCAGCCATTCATAGGCCTTGTTGATTTCGTCCTTATTTTCGGTATTCATCGAATAACCGAGGACTTTGAGTGCGATCATGAAGCTGTCGCGTTCCGAATCGTACCAGTAGATTTTACCGGCATAATCGGTGTTCTGGAAAATCGAATAACCTTGTTTTTCGATGACATCGGCAGGAACATTTTTGGTGTTGTAAACGATGCCGACATTGCCCCAGAAATAGGGCATAGAATAGGTATTATCGGGGTCGAAGCTCAGGTTCTTGACGGCGTCCGAAAGCTCACCGGCGTTCGTCATGACAGCCTTGTCGATGGGCTGGAGCATTTTCTGTTTGAGCAGGCGTTCGATCATATAATCCGAGGGAATGAGCACGTCGTATTTATCGCCGGCCTGAACTTTGGCGTACATCATCTCGTTGCTGTCGAAGTTTTCGACAATGACGCGGGTGTCGTACATTTTTTCAAACCTGGGAATGAGGGTTTCGCTCATGTAGGCGCCGGGGAGGTAGATTTTAATGGTTTTTTCGGCAGGGGCTTTTTTGCATGCAGCGCACACGCAAAGGCCGGCAGCAGCGATGGTGACAAGACCGATTTTGGCGAGAAAAGAAAGACGAGGTTTGGACATGATGCCTCCTTTTAGGATTGTGTTTTGGATTTGCTCAGTTTGAGAGAAATCACATTGATGATGATGAGAATAAGCAGGATGATGAGAATAACGAGGGTAGACAAAGCATTGATTGACGGATTGATGCGCTTTGTCAGGGCATATACCAATATGGAGATGTTTTGTACACCATCGCCGGTGACGAAATAGGAAATGACGAAATCGTCAAAACTCATGGTAAAGGCGATTAAAGCCCCTGCAATGATGCCAGGAATAATTTGGGGGATGATGACTTTGTACATGGCCTGCATGGGAGTGCAGCCAAGATCGAGTGCAGCATCCGTGAGATTGGGATCGAGTGTGCGCAGCTTCGGCATGATGGACAGAATGACGAAGGGCGTGCAAAACATGATGTGGGCGACCAGCATGGTCCCGAATCCCTTGGGAATAAAGCTGACTGCTGAGAACAGCATGAGCAGGCTGATGCCAGTGACGATATCAGGATTCATGACCGGGAGTTCATTGACGCGTTCGACCGTAGAACGCAGCATTTTCCCAGATTTGCTCAGGCCGATGGCGGTGATGGTGCCGAGTACTGTAGAAATGAGGGTCGCTAAAAAAGCGATGCTGATGGTGACCCAGATCGAATCCAGGTAACCATTGTCCGGATTGAATACTTTTTCATACCATTGGAGTGAAAAACCATTCAATCGGGTTAAGGATTTGGACCCATTGAACGAGAAGATCATGATGTAAACAATCGGCAGATAGAAAAACAACATGGTGATGCCGATCATGGTTTTGGAGAATATGCTCCAGAGTTTGCTTTTCTTTTGCATGATTAATTCTCCATTCTCTGCTGTGCATCGATCTTGCGGGTAAACCACATCGATATAATAATGATGATGGCCATGATCAAGGAAATGGCCGATCCGAAATGCCATTCACCTGTCGTCAGGAATTGATTTTCTATGAGGTTGCCGACCAGAACATACTGGCCGCCGCCGAGAAGCTTGGGAATAAAGAATGAACTGACGGCGGGCAAAAAGACCAGGGTAATCCCGCTGACCACGCCGGGCAGCGACAGGGGCAGGGTCACGTGCAGGAAACATTGGAGTTTGTTTGCACCGAGATCGGAAGCTGCCTCGATCAGGCTGTTATCCATCTTGGCCAGCGAGGTATGGATTTGCAGAATCATAAAGGGCAGGAAGTTGTAGACCATGCCCAGGGCTACCGCAAAATGCGTATGAATCAGCGATACCCCAGTGATGCCAAAGAAATCCAGAATACTCGAAATGACGCCGCCTTCCTGCAAAATGCCCATCCATGCGTAAGTGCGCACCAGCATGTTGATCCATGTCGGGAATGTAATGAGCAGAATGAGAAGCCAGGCGTGTTTGCCTTTCATTTTAGATATAATGTATGCGACGGGATAACCCAGAAGAATACAGAATACCGTCGTGATGAACGCGATCAGAAGCGATCGGTCAAGGACTTCGAGAAAGGTAGGCTCGGTGAAAAAACGAATGAAATTGTCGAAAGAAAACTGGATAGATGCCACGTCGTTGCCGGGAACCGTAAAGGCATACAGCAATATCAGCAGCATGGGCAGAACGATTAAAAACGCAATCCATACGAGGTATGGATAGGTCATCATGGTAAAGTGGTTTACTTTCATCCCGGAATCGTCTCCTTTTCCATGAGGTGAATATCCTCAGGATCAAAGATCAGGCCGACTTCGGTCTCATCGGGGAGTGCTTTGGTCGTCGAAATCTTGTAGCGATAACCTTTGGTGGCAAAGGTAATGTCGTATTCACCGGGTTGAATATTTTCCCAGTCAAAGTCGTATCGAACTTCCGAAATGGCAACTTCTGTGTCATCCTCGAGTGACCAGGCCGATGCATTGGCCCATGTTCTCAGATCAGTGTCGAGTGCCATCGAATCCTTGATATCATCCGTTTTGACGAAGAAATTCATTGCATAGATTTTCTCCTTAAAAACGGGATTGGTGACGCTGTTGGCCTGGACGACATTGGCCTCTACCGAAATATGGGTGCCGGCAGCCGTTTTGAAGGTCACATGGTATTTGCCGACTTCCTTCTTAATGTCCGATTCAATTTCCTTAATAGAGACCGATTCGCCGTTGTATCGGTTCCATGCTTCGGCTTGCGCGAGGTCGATGAGACGGGCATGTCTCGTTTCATCGGGGGCATTGGTGAGCTCATCGACATCTTCGGTGTCGAGGAAGAAATCGTTGGCACTGATTTTCTCATCCCCGCTGACGATGGGGTGATCTTCCGAGACATGCATCTTGACTGTAATCGAAGCACCCAGGCGCGTTTCGACGATCGTATCGTAGTGCACACCCTTAAAAATCTGGTGTTTGACAATGCCCTTGAGCATGCCCTGTTCTCTCGGAACGACGTCGAGATCTTCGGGGCGAATGACGACATCGACTGTTTCACCGACATCGAAACGGACGGCGTCATTGCAGGGGAATTTCTTATCTTCGAAGGATACGGTATGGTTGTCGACGATTTTACCTTCTATGATATTCGTTTCACCGATGAAGTTCGCGACAAACTCATTCTCGGGTTCGTTGTAAATCTCAGTTGGCGTGCCGACCTGCTGGATCTCGCCACCTTTCATGACCACGATTTTATCCGACATCGTCAGCGCTTCTTCCTGGTCATGCGTAACAAAAATAAAGGTAATGCCGACTTCCTGCTGAATGCGTTTGAGTTCGATCTGCATTTCCTTGCGCAGCTTGAGGTCGAGCGCGCCCAGCGGCTCGTCGAGCAATAGCACAGAGGGTTCGTTGACCAATGCACGGGCAATCGCAATGCGCTGCTGCTGGCCGCCCGAAAGCTCGGTAATCCGGCGTTTGCCGTACTCGTCGAGATTGACCAGCTTGAGCATACGACGCACCTTGCGGTCGATGACGTCCTTCGGTTCTTTCTTGATATTCAGTCCGAATGCCACATTGTCGTAAACATTCAGATGCGGGAACAAAGCATACTTCTGGAATACTGTATTAATATCCCGTTTATATGGCGGCAGCTTGAGGATATCTTCGCCATTAAAGAGCACTTCGCCGGACGATGGATCGATAAAACCGCCCAGAATGCGCAGAAGCGTCGTTTTGCCGCATCCCGACGGCCCGAGCAGCGTTACGAATTCATTGTCATAAATATCCAGCGACACGCCCTTGAGTACGACGGTATCGCCAAAATTTTTGACGACATTTTTGATTTGTATGATTTTTACTTTCTCTTCCATTGCTTCCTCAATCGTCAAAAAATCGGCGGATTCGAAACCCATAAAACGCGGGCCGGTGCCTTCTTTGTATTTTCGAGATGATGAAATGTGTTGCATTTCATATAGAATGTTTCACCTTTCTTTACGGGATACCGCTTGTCTTCACTGCACAGGACGACGGATCCCTCGAGCACATACGCGAACTCCTCGCCTACTGTCGGTGACATCTCAAATGATTTCCCTCCGGCAGGGAGCTCCAGCAAAATCGGCTCCATCGTGTGTTTTTGTGCATTGGGCACGATCCATTTGATCGTGTGGTCTTCTTTGGTATCGACGTAAAAATCGGACTCGCGGAAAACGAGACGATCATCGCGTTCTTCCTTAAAAAATTCCGACAGACTTGTACCCAGGGCCTCGAGAATATTGTCGAGGGTTACGAGTGACGGCGAAGTCAGATTGCGTTCCAGCTGACTTAAAAAACCCTTGCTCAACTCAGAGCGTGACGCCAGTTCCTCAAGCGTCAGCCCTTTCTGCTTGCGCAGGTGTTTGATTCTGCCTCCAATGTCCATGAACGTTTCCTTTTGCATGTCGCACGCCTATTCTGCATTTGGGGCGTTTAGACATGCTAAACAAAATGTTTTGTCTGTAATTCTGTAATACTAAACTTTTAGTTTAGTAAACAGAAAGTGGCGGCCTTATACACGAATGTAAAATAAAGGCAATAGAAATCGTGCATTGATACAATTAATTTTATTTAGTCAAACTTTTTGTTTGATATGGTGCGCTCTATCGGCTTTCTGCCGATACGATGCGCACAGTGCCGAAACACGCCGGTTTGCGTATTTCGGCACGTATGGTTTGGGGCGGCCTATCGGCGTTTCGCCGATACGCCCTGCCTTCGCGCGCCTATGGCTGCCGCCATACGCCGCGCATTTTTAATTGGCAATGCGCAATGATGTCGCAACCCTTGACCGCCCGCCGCGTAGGCGAAGGAGATATACTGGTATGGGCGAACCTTAACGAGAAGAACAAACTGTAGGACCCACGCAAGAAAAATTAGAATGTGACATCCCTGGGCGGGGTCCGGGGCAGCCCCCCGGCTGAATTGTGACTACCTCACAAAAGAAAATGCATCGCCCGATTTCTCTTCCAGGCGATCGGTGGCATTGGGCGGCTCAGGTGTACAGCGTGCAATGCGGGTGTAAAGTTCGGGGGTCATTTTGACCTCGGTCGCTTCGAGTGCGGCTTCCCAATGCGATAATTTGCGGGCGCCAATGATGGGGGCTGTCACAGTAGGATTTGCCATGACCCAGGCAATGGCCAATGCTGCGGGGTTGATGACCATATCTTTGGCAATTCCCACAAAATCCTCGACATACCTGGGGATCTCGCGCTCCGAAAAACGCATCTGGTATTTATAGTTGGTGGCCAGACGGCCTTCACTCGAATTCAGATATTTGCCCGTCAAAAGACCGGCAGCCAGTGGGCTGTAGGTCATGACGCCAAGCCCTTCTGCTTTGGCACATGGGAAAATCTCCGATTCTGCCTGCCTTTTAATCAAGTTGTACTGCGGCTGCAATACAATCGCCCGGTTCAGGTGCAGTCTTTCCTGTACCCCCAGGGCTTTTTCGATCTGCCAGGCCGCATAATTCGAAAACCCAAGATAACGTACTTTGCCCGCCCGAATGGCATCGTCCATCGTATGGAGCGATTCTTCGAGCGGAACATTTTCGTCGAAGCGATGCAGATAATAGATATCAATATAATCCGTTCCCATACGACGCAAACTATCTTCGATGGCCTGAGTCAGATGCAGCCGTGAACTCCCGCGGTGATTGGGATTGTCGTCGATTGGAAAATACCCTTTGGTCGCCACGAGGATGTCATGGCGAATGGGGGCAATCAATGGTCTTAAAATTTCTTCGGTGTGGCCGCCGGCATACAGATCCGCCGTATCTATCAGATTGACTCCGGCCTCGATTGCCCGATGAAATATTTCGCCGCTCTCCTGCTCATCTGTACCATCACCAAAGGTCATCGTCCCAAGGACGAGCTCCGATACATACAGCCCCGAAACACCCAGTTTTTTATATTTCATATTTTTCCTTTTTTTAAATAGCGAGGGGGAACTTCTTTCTTTTGTACCAAAAGAAAGAAGTTCCCCCTCACCCCTTCAAGAAAGAAAGGTGGTTATGGTGTGGCTGACTCGCATGTATTGGTTGATGAATTGAGTGTGTAGCCACTCGCTTCGTCGCAAACGCATGTGTCGCCGGATGCAACGAAATGATTCGTTTCATCACAAACGCAAGCACCGCCGGATTCGACAAAGTGATTGGCTGAATCACATACGCAAGTACTGCCGGATGCGACATAGTGATTGGCTGCATCACAAACACATTGAGCATGATTTTCATCTGGAATTTTTCCACCGGAACATGTTTCACATGCAGAATGCGCTGAATTAACGGCTTTATCACCAGTACATGCTTCACATTCCGAATGTTTAGCATTAGGTGCACTGCCATGACTATAATCACAAACCTCACATGCAGAATGTGCTGAATTAACAGCTTTGGTACCTGTACATTGTTCGCATGCAGAATGTGCGGAGTTAGGAGCGTAGCCATTGCTATAATCACATACTTCACATGCAGAATGATCGGAATTAACAGCCTTGGTATCAGTACATTGTTCACAT
>JAGACY010000298.1 GCA_017613855.1 Pseudomonadota bacterium | reverse complement strand
TCAAATGTACCTCTGAAGCAAAAGTGACTTTATTCTTTAGGAATTACAAAGAGAATGCCGGAATAATTACGCATTACGAATTACGAATTACGAATTATCTTAATGCGCAATGCGCAATTATTGCTGAACTATTAAGTGCTATTCTAGAGGATATAAAAGACATCTATCACTCAATTCTTTAGATTCTACCTTTGTTTTGGATATATCATTATTCATTATGCATTATTAATTATTAATTGAATTAGCGGCCTATCGGGCATTCGCCCGATACGGCCTGCCCAATCGGCTATTTGCCTGCGGCAAATACGCCGATTGAAGATCATCGGTAATAACCTTGTTGTCTAAACATCTGCTTGGCATAACACACATGCCATCCTTTTCATTTTTTGGATACACTTCGTTGGCCTTTTTTTGAACAAACGCCCGGTTTGACACAGACTGTATTCTTAGAACATTTGACATCGCCGCATTCGCACCCATCCTCGAGTTTGCATGTCCAGCCAAAGCGCGTACAGCTGTACATCTCACTATGACGATTGCCCAATCCTGGTTTTAACATAGTACCGTTGCACAGGCATTGGCCTGAAGAATCGACGGTAACACCAAAGGATAGCCTATTCTTTTTACCATAAGGGGATTCATATAATTCTGCAGCTTCGCCACTATGCTGTGAATAAACTTTCGGCTCATAATCATCAAAACACCAGAAATTGACATACTGTGTATCAAATTTACATTTATTCTGAAGACATTCCGCTCCCATAGGACAGGTATTCTCCCCACAGAGACAGCCATCCTCTCGACCACATCGAATATGAATCTCTGCAGATTCACCATTACAATCAGGATCATCGCTGGTATTTCGGCATATAATCTCCGGCATAACAACATAACCCTCCGGAACTTGTAGCTTTGAGTCTGGCACAACAATTCGTGACTGGTGTTCATCCCCCTCGAAAGAATCAACGCATGATCGGCGCTTATTCCATATGTCACTCAGTTTTCTCTTCCAGGTTGATGAGCTGTTCAATGGAGGTGAAACCAGGAATTGTGCTTCATTTCCTGATGCTGCACTGCCGGGTCTGGATTTCTGATAAGTATCGACTTCGTTCATCAGGAAATTTATTCTTTTATGATGAACGATTCTTATATAAATTCTCTCCTGACACTGGCCATTCAAGCAGAATTCTCCTTCGGCGCATGTGTTGCCGCCACATGTACAATTCTGACCATGATGACATCCCAGGGAAGGTGCATCTGTAATCATGTTAATGGGTTTGTCCGTAAGAGGATCGATACATTGTCCATCGACACATGCTGCCGAATTTGGGCATATCGAATCACCGCATTGACATCCCTTCGAAAGCATACAAATATCATAATACTTATCGTCTTTAGAATAACAATCGTATGCAATGATATCTTCGATGGTATGATTGCCACAAATACATCCTTTTTGGGGATCGTAGTCACCTTGTTCGCATCTGACTAAGGTAACATCACCATCTTCTGCAATAAGTTCTCCGGCAAATTCACAGTATCTTCCATCATCATCTTCTCCATATACATGATGTTCTTTACCCTCAGAGCAGCTATAATACAATTTGTAAACACACTTGGTCATTGCTTCCTTTTTAAGCTTACATTCTATTCTTCGACCATTCATCTCCGGATTGGATTCATTATTATCTTCTAAGAACTGCTTGACGAGACAATTCCCATCATCAGTATCCTTTTCAAAGCCATTTTCACAGTATTTTCCATTTTTTATTATGTTATTATTATCTTTCTGAACCGGGCATTGCATTATGCCATAATTAACAACATTATCGTGGCCATTTTCTTTGAGCTCATCATTATCTTTGCGTCCACTCTCCGTTTGGATAGTGTCGTCTTCTGCCGCTATCATTTCAGGCTGTACCTCTGGGTTTGCTGCATTTTGATCAGCGGCAGCTGTTTCAGGCTGATTTGCCGGCGCATCAGATGAGGTCTTTTGCGAATGGCACGAAACAGCGAGTATGCTTAAAGAAACGATGAACAATAGGATATTCTTTTTCATTTTATTTTCCTGTATGTGGGGCGGCCTATCGGGCATTCGCCCGATACGGCCTGCCCAATCGGCTATTTGCCTGCGGCAAATACGCCGATTGATTCTATTTAATATTGGCTATGTTTAACCACCGTGGATATGCATAGTTCTTAATGTTTCGTCTTTTCATTGCTTAGAGCTTTGAGTTTTGAACTTTGAGTTGCAAATCCCTTCTTTAAGCTCCAAGCTCTAAGTTCTAACCCAAAATTGCAATCTTTCGTGAATAAAACTTCCACTCTCGTTAAACAGGACCTTAATATTTGAACCATCTGCTGTCGGGTGTCAGACACATGCCCGGAGCCAGGCACACCCCATCCTTTTCGCACTCCGCAGCACCACACTGAAATGCATCCGAACATACGCCCGGAGCAATACAAACAGCATTCTTCGGACATTTGATATCACCGCATTCGCACCCATCCTCAATTCTGCAAGTCCAGCCAAAACGCGTGCAGCTGTACATCTCTTTACGATGATTATTCAAGTTTGGGTTCAGCATGGTGCCATTGCACAGGCATCGTCCCTGCTCATCAACCGTGATGCCAAACGACCGTTCAAAGTAACTGTCTCCGTACTTAGAATCGTCATGATCCCCACTGTAATGGTACCAAGCCGGGATATAATCTTCATAACACCAGAAATTGGCATACTGAGTACCGAAAATGCATTTGCCATCCTTGCATTCTGTTCCCATAGGACATGTTTGATCACCGCATGCACAGCCATCAGGCATGCTGCATCGAATGTGAAGGTCCCCAAAACCATCAGTGCATTCCGGGCCACCGCCTTGAAACCAGCAAATGACTTCCGGCATGAGGCGATAGCCATCCGGTACAGGCTGTTTCGGGATTGGTGGGGCCAGAAGAATGTCGAATACTCCTCCTTCCGGGCCAGGTCCGGGTGCGCCAGGTCCGCTCCAGCCGCCCTTTTGATAGGTAAATACTTCATCCATCCAATAATACATTCGCTGATGATTTACTATTTTGGCGTAGATTCTGGATTCACATCGACCATCAAAGCAAAATTCCCCATCTTTACAGGTTGCTTCAACGCACTCGCAATGCTTGGCATTGTGACATCCCAAAGGTGGTGCATTCTTACTGTCTGCGATAGGCGTATCTGTTAGTGGATCGATACATTGCCCTTCGCGGCACGCTGCCGAATTGGGGCAAATTTCGTCACCACACACACATCCCTTCGATAATCTGCAGACCTCGTATTCTTTATTCTCTAAACTCAGACAATCATAGGCGATGATATCTTTAATGTAGTTATTGCCGCATAAGCAGCCTTTTTCGGGAGAATATTTACCTTGATCACATCGTGTAATTATGTGTTCATAACCATCAAGCATAGTTTCCCCGGCAAATTCGCATTGGTTTGTAATAAAATCAAAAATACATTCATATTGTTCCCTATAAATACATTTTTCAAATTCTTCTGTCTCAATTCTAGTTTCATTTGAATCACTTCTGCTATAAATAACAGGGCATTTCACCGTGTGACGTTTAAGAGAAGGACTTTCTTTCGGTGCGCTTTGGGAGGATGGTTTCGAAGATTTTATACCGACGTCGACACATTTTTCAGCGATGCAGGCTTTATTATCTCCGCAAGGCTGGTCGCCGCATTGACATCCATTCTTATCCCTGCATACCCAGGCTTTAAGATTGTCTGTAGCTTCCGTGTCGGGCATTGACGGGACATCCATACATTCATAACCAAGGTAATCTGCTGGCACGAGCTGTGGTGCGTTGTTTAAACCATTGCAATAACGATGGCCGCCGGAACATTTCAGTACATCGTAAATCATTTCACTGTTCGTTTTGTGTTCTGCCTGAGATGCATATTTTTGGACGATGGAAGAATCTCCCTCATAATCATAAAAATCCGATGTATTCAATGAAGTATCTTCGTCCTCGCTTTCAAGATATTCTTCACTATCAAAAGAAAAGCACTGTGTCCGATCCGTCGTCAGGAACATGGCATGACCATATTTGGTTTCTCTTTTGCAGAATTGCAGATCCTTATTTTGATTTACAATTGTACCACACTCGGCAGCATCCAAAATGCATTCACCATTGTGAACTTTATGTGGATCGGGGGAATTACTGTCACCATCGATATGGAATTGCAGATGCCTTTCGTCGGGAATAGCCAGATAGTTGTAATGACGACCGTCGGGCGTGTGACAGCCCTCCGGACGCGTACATACTAATAAATAGGTTTCACCCGATTCATCATCATTTGTATTCTCAAATAACCTCGTAATGACAAACTCTCCCCATGATGTGCCAATATTATCAATAACATCATATTTACCACGAAAACTATAATATTGTTTTACACGGCAATCATTATCGACACATTCGGCAAACCTTGGGCAAGCGCCATCGCCGCATGGACAGTTGCCTTCCAGACATAAAGTGCCATCGCCGCATGGACAGCTGCCTTCCAGACATAAAGCGCCATCGCCGCATGGACAGTTGCCATCCAGACATATATTTTCGTCAAAAGAATAATAGGATTTGATATCTGTGATTGCCTCGTCCTTATGGAACCAGGATACATCGCAAATTTCCCCGGAATGCAGGTGGATTAATATATCTTTTCCATCGGCATCTTTGGTATTGCACTCGCAGCTGTCGTCAATGCACATCCATTGATTATAAAAACATTCATATTGGTTTTTGCCGGGTTCAAGAATGCCGCCGCATGCTTCAATTTGCTCATCTGTGCATTCCCATGCGCCGTTTCGATAAACAAGCTGGCATTTCCACTGTTCATCGTCACATTCCAGATGTTCTTTGCCGATTTTCAGTTGAATGTCATTGTATTTTGATGCACCACATACCGGATTGTTTTGATCTTTATCTTCCTGCGTTAGATAGATACCGCCATTTGGGGCAATAACGCCCCGATCGATACAAAGCTCCCCTTTATCTGCCGTCAACCCATGGCACTTGCATGAATTCGGTTCTTCGGCGTTACACACCCACCAGAGCGAGTCGACATCTTTTGGGAAAATCCTATTCAGTCGATCGCGCATCTTCTCTCTCTTCAAACGACTGTCTTGCTTATCAACATTCAGGAATCCGAACAATTTTACTTCATCCGTACAGATAAACCCTTCGGGTTGTTCCGGTGCCTGCGTATGGCCACAATAGGCTGTTCCCTGACGGATTTCGGTGAGCTGCGGGTATCGTTTTCCTTTGTAAAAACAGCCATCTGCCTTCAGACAACGAAGGACATCTCCAATGCATGCCCAATGCCCATTATCTGTTACCGGCAATTTCATATCACCGCAAATGCATTGATCACCCTCCGTTTTACTGCCAATGCCGCAGGCGGTTGGTGCATCTGACGGTGGCGCAACTTGCTCAGGATTTACAGCATTTGCCTCAATTGCAGCCGTTTCAGGTAGATTTGCCGGCGCATCCGATGTCGTCTTTTGCGAATGGCACGAAACAGCGAGTATGCTTAAAGAAACGATGAACAATAGGATATTCTTTTTCATTATATTTTCCTGTATGTGGGGCGGAATAGAGCTTCAACGCAAACCATGATGCGCTCTTTATCGGGCAAACAAATTGGGAATGCAAGCAATTTTAATGCGGAATGCGGAATTATTACTGAACTATTGAGGTTAACTCTAAAGGATCTAAAAGACTCCTATCACTCGACTCTTTAGATTTTACCTTTGGTTTGGATATATCATTATTCATTATTAATTGTTAATTATTCATTGAATTGGCGGCCTATGGCTGCGCCATACGGCTCGCCATACTTCGGGCTATTTGCACAGAGTGACGTGTCACGACACGTCTCTACATGTGCAAATACGCCCTCTTGCGCTCGCCTATGCGCGCTGCGCATACGGCTCGCAATATTGAAAATGAAATTACATCCACCGCGATATACAAACAACGCCTTGCTACATATCCCTTTTGGCAAATCTGCGTTGTCGTTTGATATAGAACACCCCTGGAATAATATGGTCAAAAAGAGGTGTTCTATATATTAGAATATAAAGTTTGGAATATGGCGAATTCGCCATATCTCCACCAAAACTAATAATTCAGCCAAATTGCGGGGTGTATGCCTTCAAAGTTGTCTACAGATACGCCGCTCGCATTGACGAAACCAGTGTAGCCGCTCTCGTTGAGGCCGTAAACCCCGGCCGCAAATGCATAGCCGGAACCAGGTGATCGAAGCCACCAATAGACCGATGTACAGTGAATCGATGAACATGTACTGCCCGTACCGATGAGTGAGAAAACTTCGTCAATACTGAGGAGGAATATATAATCGGATGTATTGGAGCCGCCAGACAGGCCATGTTCATTCGTCTGATTTTCGACATTTACACGTGAAATGCGTTCACGCTCCTCGCTTGTAAATGCATGGGTCAAGAAGTTGTCCGTCGTATAGTCGATCCCTTCGATATTATCGCTTGCAGCATAGCCGTTCAGCCACGAGCGAATTGTGCTGTTTTCCCATGTTACATAAGTGTTCTGCGTATTGTAGGGCTTCGAATCCAGGCTATCCATGGCCAGCAGCATGACTCTGTGATTGGCCGTATCATTGTCCAGGATTCTCCAATGAATGGGGCGGTTTTGATAATTTCCAAAGACGAGCGTACTGCCGACAGACCAATCGGTGCCTGTGCAGACGCCATCTTTACACATTTCTTCTGTTGCACAGGAATTGCCGCATTGGCCGCAGTTTTCGGAGTCATTGTTCTGTTTGACGCCGTATGCACCATTACAAATAAGCTCCCCGGTGCCTGCTTTGCATTCGCCATTTTGGCACTTGTTCCCTGCCGTACAGGCGTTGTCACATCGCCCGCAGTGCCCCGAGTCTTTGCTTGTATCATATTCGTTTCCGTTGCATTGGGTTGTGCCTGTTCCGCCGACGCAGCGGCCATTGTTACAGATTTGGCCTGTTTCACAGTAATTGCCGCAGTATCCGCAGTTTGCAGAATCCTTGCTTGTATCGACTTTGATATTATTGCAGTACATCACGCCTTGATTGCCGGATGATTCACAACTGCCTTCGACGCAAAGCAATCCGTTGTCGCACCGATGGTTACAACTGCCGCAGTGATCTACATTTGTAGCTGTATCAACGCTGAGGCCGTTGCAATCGGTAAAACCTGCGCCAGGTGAACAAATGCCATTGTTACAGATGTTTCCTGTAGTACAGGGGCTGTTGCAATGACCGCAGTTTAACGTATCTTTATTGGTGTCGACGACGAGACCACTGCAATAGGTCTGGCCCTTGCCCGGTTGGCATGTGCCTGCGCTGCAGATTTCCCCGTCCTTGCACCTGTTGTTGCATTTGCCGCAGTGATGCAGATTTGAAGTGGTATTAAATCGGAAATTGTTGCAATAGGTGTCGCCTGTTCCGCTAGAGCAGCTGCCATCGACACAGATTTGCCCCATATCGCAGGCATTTCCGCACTGGCCGCAGTTCAATGAGTCATGATTTAAATTTATCTGAACACCATCACAATAAGTTGAATCTATTATATAGGACGAACAATTGCCATAGCTGCAAGAAATGCCGATGGGACATAGATTTTCGCAGCTGCCACAGTGCGCTGAATCTTTGTACGCATCGATGACTTTGCCATCGCAGTACATTTTCCCTTTTCCAGCCTGGCACGTTCCCTTGCTGCAAACCAATCCTTCGTCGCATTTGTGGTTGCATTCACCACAATGATCGATATCGTCGATAGTATTGTGGATTGCGCCATTACATTCGGTTTCCCCAAGGCAGCGGCCGCCGGCGCATGACAGGCCCTCCGGGCACGCAGCCCCGTGAGAACCGCAATTCTCGTTGCTGTCCGGTTCGCACCAGTTCACGCCAGCGTCATTCTTAGCCAGATGAAATTCCCCTTTGCATGCACTTGGCACACAGGCGCCATCCACGCATTCTCCGCCATCCCAGCCGCCTGTCGATGCACAATCTACGATTGGGTATGGACCGCAGGCATCCACGGTGTCATGCGCACAGACATAAATAGATATCGGCTCACCATGAGAATCCAAATGTTCATTCTTATCCATTTCGAGATGGTAGTTCTTCTGGCATTCGCCTGCAGTGCATAGATTGGAAGTACATCCCATTAATTGGACGCCCTCGGCCTTTTCGCTGTTGCAGTCATGGCCACAGCCGCCGCAATGCCTTGGATCGTTTTCGGGATAAACACATTCCCCATCACAATACAGTAAACCGGGCTGCTCGGGGCACAGATCGGAACACCACCCATCGACGCATACCTGCTGTCCCTCGGTACATGACATGCAGGAATCGCCGCAGCATGTATTGGTATCTAAAGCGCATGCCTTGGTTTCGGCATCGAGATGATAACCATTGACGCAATGCGCGACTTCGCATTGTCCATTGGTACAGCCTCCCCAATCCCATCCCTGTACGTGGTCTTTGCAGGCATATCCCTTTGTGCCGCAGTTTTCCGTCGAATCGGGTTCGCATCGGCCGTCACTGGGATGCATGCCCTCGACACAGGCGGTTGCATTGCAAATGCCAAAATCGCAAGTGCCGGTCACCCAGCCCTCGATCTGCGATGCACAGGGGCTCCCAAAACAGTTCTCGATATCATCTGTTTTACATGCGCCGTTGTCCAGATGGAGCCCTTTGTCGCATTGGGACACGATGCAGACGCCGTTTTGGCAAGTCCCATTCAGCCATCCCGGGATACTGTCATAGCAGGAAATCTCATGGCTGCCGCAGGAGGTGATAGAATCCGGCTCGCAGGTGTCCTGATAAATATGCTTTCCTTCTGCGCATTGGGTTACCTTGCATTGGTGCTCTGCACATATTCCGTCCACCCAGCCGTCGATATGGGAGGCGCAACCCACACGCTGTTCCCCGCAATGTTCCAGCGTGTCTTCTTCACATTTGCCATTGAACATGTGTTCATTCGGTGCACATTGTGAACTCACATCAGGATCACCCTTATGATTTTTGGAATTTGCGTTATCCTCACATGCGGAGACCCCAATCGTGAGGGAGAAACAGGAAGCTGCCAAACAATATAAATTCCATGTCCTGAAGTGTTTCATATATGGTCTCCATCTCATAAAGTGTATTGCACCTATTATATAAATGACACGCCTAAAGCAGCGCATTTGTGCCAAATAAGAATTATAGCCAACGGTGATAAGGATAGCAATATCATACAGAGCGGCGGCGTATTGGCAACAGCGTGGCATGCTCGCTGGTGCCAATAGCCGCCGCCAGCGAGCTGTA
>JAGACY010000297.1 GCA_017613855.1 Pseudomonadota bacterium | reverse complement strand
TACTTGGGAGTCTTCAACTTTTCGGGATGCTGAATCTCCGTAACAGTCGGGATGGTCTTTGAGAAAAGCGTTCAAAGGGCTTTTGCTTAAGTCATCGGCTTGATAGGATAGGATGTGCAGTCGTTGTCGGGCTCGTGTGAAAGCCACGTAGAGGATGTTCAAATTGTCGAGCCGTATTTTTTCATATTCCTGTCCGACAATTTGTTCAGCGATCATACCGTTGAACATACTGTCTAACGATATATCTGATAAATAACCGCTTTGGATGTCTGCTTTATAGTTGAGTAGGCCTGTATCGAGAAATTGCAGGCGTGGACGACGTTTTAAATCCGTTTGAAGGGGCAATTGCGTCGCTGTCGTTGGGTATCGGAGATAGATGAGCATTGCGCGTTCAAGCATTCGAAGCGCATCACCGGCTTCGCGTGATTTATAATGTGTATTTGCAAATTTCTCGAATGCAATCCGTTTTCCAGTTTCAAGCGGTGCGGATTCGATAAATGTGCGCAGAATTTGTTCCTGTGTAATATTTTTTGCGTATTTTGCGACATCATCAACATATGACATATACAGATTGCGGTAGACTGGGGCACAATCGAGGATGTTTCGGTCGTTGCGGTATTTGGAGACCGCTTCGGGCATGCCGCCAACCATGGTGTATTCACGAAATAATTTGTATATGCCGGGAAGTGCCCATTCTGGCAATGGTATTTCGTCTAGGAGATTTAATATATCATCTTCTCCCATGGCTTTTAAGAATTCGCGAAAGGTCATCGGATACAAAAATAGATATTCAACCCTTCCGACTGGAAAGCTCACTTTATGAACATCCATCATGATTTCCAGCAATGAACCGGCACTGATGACATAGAGTTCGGGCAAATCTTCATAAAAATACCGGAGCATTGCAACAGCCTGCGGCGAATTTTGTATTTCATCCAGAAATAGCAGTGTTTTCCCTTTAGGACGAACGCGTTTCTCAAGGCATATTCTCTGAAAAGCTGTTTTGGGAGAGAGACTGGTTTCGAATATTGCTCGATCCTCTGGCCTTTCAAGATTGAGCATAAGAAATGTATCAAAGGATTTGCCGAATTCCTTGACGACGGTTGTTTTGCCAACCTGGCGTGCACCGCGTATGACCAGGGGCTTATGTGTCTGGGAGTGTTTCCACTTTTCAAATGCATCCAGAATTTGCCTGTAAAACGCCATTTTTCTTCTCCTCATCAATCCCCCGGTTGCTTGTAATTTAGCATAAAACATAGGCAATTTACAAGTATGCACGTTGTAAAACATATGCAACTTTGTTAGGTCTTGTTACAAACCATAGGCAATTTGTAACCGGTTTTGTCACAGATAATAGCCAATCCTGGCAAATAATTACAAAGACTAGAACTGTTCAGGCCTTGAAAAGCCCGTTAGATCGCTTGTATTAATTGCTTCTGGGTAGTGTGTAGCACCTACCGTAGTCAGACTCTCCTTGGTCTGATTCTCACGAATGCCAAGATCATCAGATTGTCGTATTCTGTGACTTTACCAATGTTGTCGTGTATGTATATGATGTCTGTTCCTTGTTCGCTCGGCTATTGGCGCAGCCAATACACCTCGCTTTCGCGGCTATCGGCTGCGCCGATACGCCGCTTTAAACCGCTATTGCTGCGCGATACGCGGCTTTTGCATGAGCCCTGCAAGGGCCGCTTTCTTACGATATCGCAGTTGTCAAACCGCCAGCAAACAAGCGAGCCGTATGCGCTTTGCGCATAGGCGAGCGCAAAGGGCGTATTTGGCGAGAGACGAACGTCGACCGCCAAATAGCCCGACGGCCCCGGCATATTGCTACAGGCAATCGCAGGGGCGCAAGAATATCGTCGGTAAATCCATTATAAAATCCGTTGATTCCCAGCGTGCAAATAGGGTAAAAATTGCGCGCCGTCATTGGCGTTTTATCCGAATGCATCGTGCATTCTTTTTACAGGAGAGTTTGGATGAGATACAGCATTATTGAAGATGTGATTGGCCGCGAAATTATTGATTCCCGTGGTAATCCGACGGTTGAGGCCGAAGTCATTCTCGCCGATGGTACGGTTGGCCGCGGTATGGCGCCGAGTGGCGCATCGACTGGCGAGTTCGAAGCCCTCGAACTCCGCGATGGCGACAAGAGCCGTTTTGGTGGCAAAGGTGTTTCAAAAGCCGTCGATAACATCAATAATGTGATTGCACCGGCCATTCTCGGGATCGATGCGATTGATACGTATGCCGTCGATGCCGCGATGATTAAACTCGATGGCACCAAAGATAAATCCAAACTCGGCGCCAATGCCATTCTTGCCGTTTCGATCGCAGCAGCCCGCGCTGCCGCAGCATATCTCGAAATTCCTCTGTATCGCTTCCTCGGTGGCGTCAATGGCAACCGTCTGCCCGTCCCGATGATGAACATTCTCAATGGCGGTGCGCATGCTGACAGCGCCGTCGATACTCAGGAATTCATGATTATGCCCGTGGGCGCGCCTTCGTTTAGAGAAGGACTTCGCTGGTGCACCGAAGTGTTCCACACGCTCAAAAAGCTCATCAAGGAAATGGGCGATGTGACTGCCGTCGGTGATGAAGGCGGTTTTGCCCCCAATAAACTCACGAGTGATGAAGCCGCTATTGAGAAAATCCTCGATGCCATTAAGGCTGCGGGCTTCGAACCTGGCAAAGATTTCATGCTCGCGATGGACGTCGCCGCTTCCGAATGGAAATCCCCCAAGGGCAAAGGGTTCTATCATCAGCCAAAATCCGGCAAGGATTATACCTCGGATGAGCTCATCGCCCATTGGGAATCGCTCGTCGATAAATATCCCATCATCTCGATCGAAGACGGCCTCGATGAAGAAGACTGGGAAGGCTGGCAGAGAATGACCGCCAAACTCGGCCACAAAGTCCAGCTCGTCGGCGATGACCTGTTCGTCACCAACACCGAGCGCCTGTCCAAGGGCATCAGCCTGGGCGCCGGCAACGCGATCCTGATCAAGCTCAACCAGATCGGCT
>JAGACY010000296.1 GCA_017613855.1 Pseudomonadota bacterium | reverse complement strand
GACGTTCGTTGTTAGTCGTTAATTATAAATTGTAAATTATAAATTATAAATTGCCGTATTGATGTCATTCCGGACTTGATCCGGAATCTATGTTAAATTTGTCCGAAGGACACCGAAAACTTTAAGCTGTAAGCTATAAGCTATAAGCTATAAGCTTTAAGCTCAATATTTATTAGCACTCTCGTCATACAGAACCTGATTGTAAGGTTCAGACAGATATCATGCCAATAGAAAACCAGTCATCTACATGCGGGATGCAGTTTATATCTGCAATGCCGGTCATGTACATCTGCAAAACACGCAGTCTGCATTTGCATCGTACGTCGTGTACATCTGCAAAGTACGTTGTGTACATCTGCAGATCACACAATCTGTATCTGCAAAATACATTGTGTATTGGCGCAATGCATGCAAATCTGCAACTGTAAAGCAGGTCATGTCCATCTGCAAAGCAGCCTGCCGGCACCTGCAAAGCAGACAATGTATATGTACAAAGCACGCAATGTATATGTACAAAGCATGTAGTGTATTCAAACGAAATCCAAAATATAAAAGTAAAGCAAAAGGTGTATTCATCTATATTATCTATACACCAAGGCTTATCAAAGGAAGAATGATGTCAATTCATACCTCACGCAATATCTGTATTTTGTCGCTGCTCATTTTATGGATGGCTTCATCCCAGGCAGCAGCGCAGGACTTGGCATCCGAAGCGCAGGAGAAGGGAAGCATTTCGGATGCCAGCGGGGAGACAGCATCATCTGACTGCACACCATCAGATGATGCTGAATCTTCGTCATTATTGGAGAGTTCAAATCATACAACGCCCACAGAATCTTCGGATTCTGATGCGGAATCTGAGATTTCGGAAATGGCTGAACAGCCTGAAACTACGGAAATCGAGCCACAGCTTGAAACTGCGGAAACCGAGCCACAGCCTGAAACTGCGGAAACCGAGCCACAGCCCGATGCTTCGGTAACGGCGACACAGCCAGAGCCTTCATCTAATAATGTGCAGCAGGCAGCCGAGAATTCAGCATCTCAAAACGATGTCCTGACAGCCGAAGAAGAAGCCGAACTCATGGCAGCGCTTGAAGCGGATGCACAATCCGTCGAATCATCTTCAGCCAAGAGCGAGAATCCCATTGTGAATGCCATTCAATCGATGAATCCGGATATGGCTGTCATTGCGGATTTTGCACTGGCTTGGTTTTCGGAAGACAAACCGCTCCAGACGGGTGCCCACGATCCTAAAATGATAGGATTTAACCTGCAGCAGCTCGAGATGAGCCTCGCAGCCAGTGTCGATCACATCTTTGGGTTTAGCGCAAATCTGGTATTCGGACAGGCCGGCGTCGAACTCGAAGAAGCCGTCGTCACCACTCAGGGGCTGCCCGCAGGCCTTCAGGTTCGCGCAGGTCAGTTTCTTTCGCGCATTGGCCGTATCAACAATACCCATCCCCACACCTGGGATTTTGTCGATCAACCGTTTGCCATCGGCAAATTCTATGGTGCCGAGGGCAACCGCGGGCTCGGCGTCGAATTATCGTGGCTTACGCCGCTGCCGTGGTACGTCGAAATTGCCGGTGCAGCCCAGATGCCGACCTCCAATGCCTCGAACCGAAGTTTTCTGGGCAACGACGGCGAAGTCGAGGGGGCGCAGGATTTTCTCTACACACTCACGGCCAAGCAGTTTTTCAGCTTTTCGGATGAAGTCGGCCTGTTCTGGGGGATTTCGTATCAAACCGCCCCAAACAATACCGGCCGCGACACGCGCTCGCACATCTATGCGACCGATCTCTACCTCAAATACACGCCAACTGCTTATCCCGAGATGTTCCTGTCTTTGCAGGCGGAAGCTTTTTTCAGGCAACGCCAGGTTCCCCGCGACAATCTGTTTGATGCCGTCGGATATGCCCAGATCGTCTGGCAAATCAACCGCCACTGGGCCACGGGGCTGCGCGGTGAATACGGATCCGGCCTTACCAATGACATGCTCGATCCCGAATGGACGGACGATCGCTATCGCGCAACCGCCCAGGTAACCTGGTATCCATCCCACTTTTCGCGGCTTCGTGCGCAGGGGGCTATCGACGTGCCCAAGTGGCAGAAGGATCCCATTTACGCACTGTTTCTTGCGCTCGAAATCACGGCCGGAACGCATCCGGCACACAGTTATTGAGGCCGTATTGCCGCAGGCAATAGGCCGAAACGCAGGGCGTATGCCGCAGGCATAGCCCGCGTCCACATCAAACCAACCGCATACAAGGAGATTTATCATGCATACATTGAACAAACTGATGACCATTTCGACCATTTTTGCTGCAGCCATGATGGGTGCCTGTTCCGAGGACGGCAAACCTATGGCGCACGCCACATTTCACATCGACACAGCGCTGGTGACCGATGCCGGCACCGAAACCGGCTCGATTTATACGGCCCAAAACGGCGACCAGATTCGCATCGACAGTCTCGAAGTTGAAATAGAATCGATTGCGCTCGTTGCGGCAGGATCGGGAAGTGGCGGCGATGTCGAGTTCGACCCAGCCAATCCGCCTGCCCCATTCACGAATTGCCACGGCGACCACTGCCATTCGACCGAATCCGACGCGACCTACACATTTGAGGAAATCAAGCAGATTCTGGCCGACAAAGCTTCGGGCAAAGCCACGGTTTTTGAGGCGGATATCGAAAAAGGCGTGACGTTTACGGCCCTCAACCAGACCCAATCGCTGTCCAACATCGCCAGCGGCGACCTCGACGAGACCACGATCGCGGAATACCGCGTCAAACTTGGCGAAATTCATTTCAAAGGTCACAATATCACCCAAAATGCGGCCATCGATTTCAAAAATGAACATGAACACGAGGAGGAAGACCATGATCACGAGCATGAAGGCCACAATCACGAGCATGAACATGCACATATCGACATGGTGTCGCTAAGTACCGCGTTGTCCAGAACGATCAACTCGAAATCCGACTACGAGCAGGAGTTTCATGGCGTCATTTCTATCCATGCGGCATTTATCGAAGATATCATTTCGCCCGAAGGAGAAATCGATTTTGCCGATGTCATCGCGGATCACGCCACGCTGAAAATGGCCCATGAATAAAGGATAACCGGGTGCGCCACAGGCGCGCCCTCTATCTAAGCATCACGACAATCAAACACGCCAGGAAGGCATCTCATTTATATCAATAACCGTGCGCGCCACAGGTGCGCACGGAATGGAAGTGTAACAATATGAATTTCCCCTCTAACAAACAAGAGGCAGCCCCATGTCTCATCTGCAACGAACTGGTGTTTGGCCACGAAAAGGCTTTGATGCCACCGCTCGACTGGCAGGTCAGGCCCGGTGAATGCTGGGCGATTACCGGCGAAAATGGCTGCGGAAAAACGACCCTGCTCAAAACGATACTCGGTTTTATCAAGCCGATTGGCGGCCAAATCGAAATGACCAGGAATTGTGCTTATGTGGCTCAGGTTCCCGAATATACGGATATCATTCCCGCCAGAATACGGGATGTCGTATCGCAGGGACTTGAGTCACGTCTGTCTTTTCTGGTGCCATTCTATGCCTGGCGAAAGCGCGCAGATGTAGATGCAGCATTGGCACAGTTTGAACTGACGAATATACAAAAGCGCGATATTTCCCATGTTTCTGTGGGACAGAAACAGCGAGCATTTCTGGCAAAGGCATTTGTACGAAAACCGAAGTTGATCGTGTTGGACGAGGCGACTTCGGCCATGGATCCCAAACATGCCAAAGAAGCATTCAGTTTACTGGCAGAACTGGTTAAATCCAGAAATTGTGCGGTGATTGCAGTATCGCATTCACTGGATCTGCATCTCGAAAGCATGACGCATATTCTGGAATTTACCGATGATGGTTTTCGGGAGAGCGCCAATGGATAAGCTGAGTTTATTTTTCGAAAGCTGGGAATTTTTCCAGGATGCCGCCATCAGCGGACTGCTTGCAGGATCTCTGTTGGGGGCCATCGGTATATATATACTTTTGGGGCGCATGGTATTTCTGAGTGCAGCGCTCTCACAGACAGCCAGTGCCGGCGTCGCCTTTGCGCTTTGGCTTCCGGCACTGATGGGATTGCATATTCACGATGCAGCGCCATGGTATCTGCAGCCCATTCTCATCAGTTTTATCCTGACGCTTTGTATATTTCTGGTCATATCGATACAAATGCGGAAATCCAGATTTCCCGATGCATTGCTGGCGGCGTTGTATCTTGGCGGCGGTGCCGCAACAATTCTCATTGGCAAACAAATCGTCCATGAGATTCAGGATGTCCAGCAACTGCTGATTGGCAATGCCGTACTCGTGGAACATCAGGACTACATTGGACTGATTGTCATTACAGCAATCCTGTTGTCACTGTTCATCTATTGCCATCGCGGATTCGAAGCAGCTTCTTTTAGTCCGGATGGTGCGCAGGTTGCCAGAATTCCTGTGACTGCACTCAACATGGTCAAATTTGTCGCGCTTGTACTTGCGATCACCTACACCACCCGCATGATGGGGGCTATGCCAGTCTTTGCCTTGTCGTGCCTGCCTGCAGTAGCGTCACGCCATGCACCGAACGTGCGCACGATGTTTTTTAGCGCGCTGTTTATCGGCGCTTTCTGCGGTTTTGGTGGATATATCGCCGCATTTATCTTCGATTTTCCCGTTGGCCCAACACAAACCGCACTTGCTTTGTTCATTGTGATTTGCTGCGAAATCTTTTTCGCGATTTGGCAAAAAGCAAAGACTCATCATAATATGATAAAGGAGAATGTATGAAAAAACTCATATTTGGTCTGACGACATTTGTCCTGTTCTTTCCCTCCGTTGCAATGGCGGAAATCAAGGTCGTGGCGACGCTGCCGACACTTGGAGCCATTGCCCGCGCCATCGGTGGCGAGGATGTTAAGGTCGAAACACTGGCCACACCGACCGAAGATCCGCATTATGTCGATCCCAGGCCGGATTATGTTTTAAAACTCAGCCGCGCTGATTTGCTGGTCTATAATGGTATGGAGCTGGAAATCGGCTGGCTGCCTGCACTTCAGAAAAATGCCCGCAATGCCAAAGTGCTCGACAATGGCCCGGGGGCTTTTGACGCATCGCGGTTCATTACCCCCATCGATGTTCCAACGACAAAAGTCGATCGATCACAGGGCGACATCCATGCCCAGGGAAATCCGCATTACATCTATGCGCTCCCTGAAGTTGTGCTGGTTGCATCGGCACTTGCCGATAAATATAGTCAAATCGATCCCGAGCATGATGATAACTATAAAAAGCGGCTTGAACAATTTAAGCATACAGCAAAAGCCAAAGACGCCGCCTATCAGAAGCGCTTTTCAGAGCGTGGTTCACGTCAAATCATCACATACCATGAATCCATGGGCTATCTGAACAAGTGGCTCAAGCTCGAACAAATCGGTACGATTGAACCCAAACCCGGCGTTGCACCAAGCCCGAGTTATGTGGCACAACTCGTGACTTCACTCAAGTCATCCCATGTCACAGCGATTGTCCAAGAAACATTCCAACCCAAAGCGACCAGCGAAAAAATCGCCAAGATGCTCAACATCAAAGTAGTGGCGATAGAGCCTGGCCCAAAAGATAACGAAGATTATTTCGTCTATCTCGATCGAATGATAGAGGCGTTTTTCTAAATGCATTGCAATCGATTAGTTATGCCCAGAATTCTTCGTATTGACGAACCCATGGAATTCCGGCAAAATCCATATAAATGTGCAAATCATTCAGGATTCGCTCTGATTTGACATGAAATGTACACTCTGTTCTGACTAAAAGGAATCCCCCATGACACCACACGCTCTGGAAATCATTACTTCATTAAAGAATGGCGCAGATGCTCAGTCGGATGACATGCTGAGAGAACTCATTGAAGCCGTGGATAATGGCGATCTTGAATTTGTCAAGGCACTTCTCGAATGCGGCGTCAATCCTGATAGGAAATATCACGACCCTGATCTGTGGGACAGGTACAATGGAACATGCCCGATTGCATGGGCCGAAGACCATCTGGATATTGCCAGGCTGCTCCTTGAGTATGGTGCCAAACCGGACAAACTCAGTTTTGAATATAACGAGAATGTCGGATTTATAGAATTGCTTCTGGAACATGGTCTGGATGCCAATCGCACATTAAGATCCTGCCGAAATATTAATATTGCAAGGCTTTGTCTTGAACACGGTGCAGACGTCAATGATGTCGACTGGGATGGCAGGACTGCATTGTTTGAATGTGATCAGGCGGAGATGGCTCAATTGCTCATTGAGCATGGTGCGAATGTCAATGTTATCGACCGGGATGGCAAAACCCCACTGTTTAATTGCACAGATGCAGCCATTGCGGATTTGCTTCTGACACATGGTGCGGATGTCAGCATCCGGGACAGATATGGCAAAACCGCTTTACTCGATTGCGATGATGTGGATATCATAAAGTTATTGATCGCACACGGCGCGGATATCAATGCACGGAACAAATCCGGAGAAAATGCGCTGTTTAACTGCCGCAATACCGAAATCATACAAGTGCTCATCGAACATGGCATTGATGTCAATGCTTTGGACAAATGCCACCAGAATGTATTGTTCGATTGCAACGATCCCGACAGTATCCAATTACTCATTGCTCATGGAGCCAATGTGAACCAAACCAACAGAGATGGCAAAACCGCTCTGTTTAACCGTTATGATGCAGATGTTGTCCAGGTTCTCCTGCAGCATGGTGCAGATGTTCATCATCGTGATATCAATGATCAAACGGCATTGTTTCATTGCAACGATCTCAATGTTGCCAAAGTGCTTATCGGTTATGGTGCAGATGTCAATGCGCGCGACAAGGATGGCAGAACAGTTCTCTTTGAATGCAATCAGCCCGAGATCATTCAATTATATATAGCCTACGGTGCTAATATCAATGCACAGAACTGCGACGGCCAGACGGCATTGTTTGGACGTTGGGACAACGATGTCACCAAAGTATTGATTGAATCAGGCATCGACATCAATATCATGGACGAAGATGGCAAAACGGCACTTTTCGGGCGCGATGATTTGGAACTGGTCAATCTGCTCATCGAGCATGGTGCCCTCGTCGATATTGCTGACAAAGACGGCAAAACTGTGCTGCACTGCTGTTCCAATGCGGATGTCGCTCAAATCCTGCTCGAACACGGTGCCCAGGTCAATGCAGTAGACAGATATGGCCGGACAGCCCTGTTTGATCAATCCAATCCGGATTATATTAATCTATTAATCAAATATGGCATTGATATCAATGCGCGTGCCCGAGATGGCGAAACAGCCCTATTTGGCTGCTGGGATGCGTGTGTGGCCAAACTGCTCATTGATCTGGGAGCAGATTATCATATTATTGATGATAATGGCCGTCCCTGTCCCTGGACTGTCAGTGAAGACGGGGATGTGATGCGACTAGATTGATATGCGGCCAATTCGTAGTAACGATATGACGGGGCAATGCGCAATGCGCAATGCGCAATTATTTGAGTATTCTCATAGTTATGGCTCAAGAATGATAATTTCTAAATTCAAAGGCAGTGAATTATGAATTTCATAATTATTAATTATTAATTATTAAT
>JAGACY010000295.1 GCA_017613855.1 Pseudomonadota bacterium | reverse complement strand
CCATGGCTGGAAAGTGAATTTTTCGGGCAAGCTGTATGAGCCGCATCAGGTGGAAGTGGACCGGGATACGGAGTGCCTGGATTACGATGCGGTTGAGAAGTATTGTGAGGAAGTCAAGCCGAAGGTGTTGTTTATTGGTACGACGTCGTACAGCCGTGCCTTTGATTTTGCAAGGCTTCGTGAGATAGCCGATCACTGTGGTGCCTATTTGGTGACGGATATTGCGCATGTGGCAGGTCTTGTGGTTGCCGGTGTCTATCCGAATCCTGTGCCTTATGCGGATATTGTGACTTTGACGACGCACAAGACATTGAGAGGGCCTCGCGGTGGTATGATTTTGTGCAAAGAGCAGCATGCCAAAGCATTGGATCGAGCGGTATTTCCCGGGATTCAGGGTGGTCCCCACATGAACCAGATTGCGGCACTTGCTGTCGCGTTGAAAGAGGCCGCTCAACCGTCGTTTAAGGAATATGGTCATCAGATTGTGAAGAATGCCAAGCATTTGGCTCAGGCATTGGTTGACCGGGGACTTCGCATTGTGAGTGGTGGTACGGACTGCCATTTGATGGTTGTTGATTTGCGGGCCAAGAATATCGATGGTCTGAAGGCAGCCACGACGCTCGAACGTGCAGGGATTGTGTGTAATTTCAATGCGATTCCTTACGATCCGAATCCGCCGAGACATCCGAGCGGGATTCGTCTTGGGACACCGAGTGTGACGACCCGTGGTTTGAAAGAGCCGGAAATGGAGCGTATTGCAGATTGGATTGTCGGGATACTGGATGATCCAGACAATGAGGTGAAGATTTCCCGGACAGCAGATGAGATTCGTGAGTTTCTGAAGGGGTATCCGTATCATCACCACGGCGGCATGTAATTCAGATTCAGCGCCGCGTATTTGCGCAGCAAATAGCGGCGCTGCCATGGCGTATTTGGCGCAGCCAAAAAGCCATGGTTTAAAAAAAACATCTTTTTAAATGGTATAAGAACCAATTTTTGAGTTATTGTTAAGGTTGTGAGATTATGGATTGCGGACAATCCAATATCGTGTCATTAATATTGGATACGCTTTTGGAGAGTATCTTCGTCAGCGATTGTTAAAGTGCCAGTTTTGGCGTAAAATTGGAAGAAACGTCAATGGATCAGGATACACAGAAGACCTCGAATTTGGATTTACTCATGGGCGAAGAGATGGATGACAGTTCATTTGATTCGCTTTGGGAAGAAGCAAGCAAGCCAATGGCAGATAAATCAGGTACGGGTGGGGATGATCCGCTGTTGGCATCGACCATTGGTCGCCTTTTGGATTGGGATGATCTGAGTAATGACAAGGCGCTTTGGAATGAGCTGGATGCGCGCGTAGCTGAGAAGAAGCAGGAAGCTGCGGCAGCTGCACGTGAAAAGGAAGAGGCTGAAGCCCATGAAAAGGAAGAGGCTGCGGCCCATGAAAAGGAAGCTGCGGCTGAGTCAGAAAAGACGGATGCGCAGGCGTCAGACGATTCGAAAGACGTTCATGAGCCTGAATCAGGTACGGACGGTCTGACTGTTGAAGATGAGCACAAAGAGGATGGTGTTCCCAAGGTTGACGAGGCAAGTCGCAATAAGATTCTTGCGATGATTGGAAAGAAGCAGGCAGTGGATGACGGCGGAGAGGCAACGGCCAACAAAGCTAAAGAAATTGCCAATAGCATGCTTAGTTTCGACCTGGATGATGATTTCGTTGCCAATTATTCGCGCAAGGGGGATACCCATACCCTTGATAAGGCAGATTCATCCACAAAAGACTCGGATGATCTACAGGATAATATTCAGCTCGATTTTGAGGTGGATGATGCCAGTCCGTTGGCCGATACCGCCGATATGTTCAGTGAGATTGAAACCACGGTAGTGAGTTCAGACAAGGCACTGCCGGAGGTGGAATTTGCATTGGAAAATGTAGAAGTTTCCGATTCGGATGATTCAGACGATGCGCAGGCTAAAGCGAGTGAAGCTGATGGCCCTGCAGACAAATCAGAAGGTGATAAGCAGGAGGCTGCAGAGGATAGTTCTGAGAAGAAAGAAGCCAAAGAGCCTGTTTCAGAGAAAAAGGATGAGAGTGCCAAAGATTCAGAGCAGGTGAAGGGGAAAACCTCTGACTCAGTGAATGCGCTGATATCAGAAGTGTCGTCAATTGCTCAGGATTCTGAAGCATTGGAGCGTGCGAAAGCAGCCGAGGAAAAACCGAAGGATGAGCTAAAAGAAAAAGCAGCTGATTTGTTGGCGATGCTTCAGGGGGCCATGTCCGATGTCTATGGTGATGAGGATAAGGAATCGGAGAAGGGAGAGCATCCGGCTGAATCAGAGAAAGCTGAATCAGAGAAAGCTGAATCAGAGAAAGCTGAAGAACACTTGGCTTCTCATGAAGGTGGTGCGGTTTTGGCTTTGGATTCGCAGCCCGAAAATGAAGATGATGAAGATGTCAGCGGAGAGGATGCAGACGGTGCTCAATCGATGCCTGAGATTCGCTTGAGTGAGCGAGCCCGGATGGGCAAAGTCTATCCGGAAGGTGAGGTGATTACGAGTGACATTGAAGTGCTTTCGGATGTCACTTATCCTGCCGAGACGAGTCATAAGCTTTTCTGGGTTGCCGTTTTGCTTTTGATTCTCCTCATTGGACTGGCTTCTTTTATTGCCTATCGCAGCTCGCAGGGACCGGATTTGACCTTTGGACAGAAAGGTGCATTCCAGCAGGAAATGGGGTATTATACTCATCTGTTTGGCACAAAGGATGGGCTTATTGCCATGTGTTCCGATCAAAATGGTGCGGTAGATTACCGTGGCCAGTATGTTTCGGGCTTTATGCCGCAGATTGGCTGTGAGAGTGTTCGCTTCTCGCAAGACAACAAGAAACTGTATTTTATCGATTCAGAAAAGAATTTATACGAAGTTGTATTGGATAAAAAAGAGTCAGGTCTGAATCCGGTTTTGATAGCGAATTTGCCGGATATGCTGGGGAATGAGTTTGCGGTAGCATCCGATGGAACGGTTTCTTATTTTAAACAGTTGGATATGACGACTGTTGGTCTGAGTGTGTTGGATCCTAAAACGAAGAAATCAACGGATAAGCCGCTACCCGATGATGCATTGATTTGTTTGGGCATGACCTCAAGGCAGTATTCCTATATCAGCCAGAATTCAATTCATGTGATTGTCGATGGTCATGAAACGGCGTCCTCACTTGACACTCCGAAGCTCAATTTTGACAGACGATTTGGCCCGGTTTGTACAGCAAATGAAGATACTACCTGGGGATTGTTGTATCGTTTTGAGGGGCATGTGGTTCTGCGTCAGGGTCGCGGTATAAGTGGTGAGTCCCCTGTCGATTTGGGAGAGGATTCAGCGATTCGCTCAGGTGCTAAGGCCTTTGAGCTGATTCGAACAACATCTGGATTGGATTTAGTGGCAGAGGATAAATGGGTTCACGTCGATAGCCGTAACCAGAAGACAGAGAAGAAACTGTCTCAGCGGCTGTCCTCTGATTTCCATGTCGTCGCTTCCGGGGAATCGGATAAAGTCTTTACAGGATTAAGCAAAGGCGCGCCCATTGAGATATTATCCGATGGTACCGTGAACATGGGCCAAGTTGGTGAAGCTGTCACGTCGGAAGGCGTTGCCTTTGTCAATGATGGTTATAGCGTGGTGGTTCTGAATCAACTCGCGGATGAAACAAAACTGAATTTGTGGAATTTACATGATGGCAGTTTTGTACAAAGTGAGTCTTTGGATGTATCTGCCAAGGCATTGAATATTTCCTTGTCCGGACGGTACGGGTTGATTTTGGATGATTCCAAATCCTATCTTGTTGCCTGGGAATCCAATTCAGTCAATTCTATCGGAACGATTAAAACATCGCATGATATTGAGGAAATTGAGAGTATCGACTGGTCAGAGGATGAGCAATATTTCCTGATTCGTTATAAAGACGGTACAAGTGAGCTCTACCAACATAGCGATGACGGTGGTAATGCTGTCAGCCTTTTGCGCTCGTATCCAGAAGGTGTGCTGCATGCATTTTCGCGCAATGGCATGATGTGGCGCTACGATTCAGGCGAACTGATGTTTGAGCGAATCGGCGATGGCGCGCTGTCTGTCATCTTTGAGAGTCTGAGTGCTTTCCTGGATGATATTGATATTCGCGGAATCGTGATGCATCCGCATCAGGATGATGTCATTTTCTGGGGCAATCGGGGAATGGTGTTAATGAATGTTGTTGACAGAGTCCCCAAAAAACTGAGTTCAGCTCCGATTACCTGGGTCACACCTGACAGAAAAGGTACTTATATGGCCAGTTCTGTTGGTATCATTGAACTGCGCAGTGGCAATGTGACACCGCTTCCCGAAGAACTGGCGTCAACGCCGCTTCAGTGGGTTGGATTAAGCAGTTATTTACAGGATCAATCCGGATCTTTCCTGTATGATGCCCGGACTCAGCAGATCGTTCAAATGTTCCCGAAAGCAACGGGGGTTCCATGCATTGGCTCCAATTGCGGCCTTCATGCAACAGGAAACTATGTTCTTTCATCGCGCGGCAATATCCTTACCCTTGGACGTTTTGACAGTGGTGCGGACATGAAGATGCGTACCATTGCAGCTTTCTCTGGGAAAGATTCCAATAATTGGTGCTGGATTTCTGCCAATGGCGCTCTCCAGGGTGCTGGTGATGTTTGTACGACGTTTGGAGATAAGAAGCAGGATATTCAAACGCTCGGTCTGAACACGGAAATCGTGAATGCCATGAAGAATGACATGCCTGTCACTGAGATGAATAAATTTACACCTGCTTCGATGGAATTTAAGGATGATGTCAACCTGAGTGTAACGACAGTTCCTGAAGGTGGATTCGCATTTTTCACTGTTGTTGAGGAGGATGGCGATTTGCCAGAAGCACTTAAGTTTGAGGGAGGTGTCGTCCAGACTCCGCTGAATGTTAAACTGAAACGCGATTCCCGTAATTTCCGCGTCGGCGTGGCTGTTGCTGGATATCAATCGAGAGGTGTTACCTTTAAACCTGAAAAGCAAAATCTTTCGATTCGCATACCTTTGCTTCCTGAGGAAGATTCTGGCTTCTGGCCTGTTTGGAATGCAATTGTCGAAGAGGGTACGGATTCCAAACTGGATGTCGATGAAGATCTGGATATTGAATTCAAAGCAATGCTGTACACAAATCGTGAGGCACTTAAATCCTGCATGCAAGCCGCAAAGTCGAGTGTTATCTCACTCATTTTGGATGAGGATGACCACTTTGTATTGAGTGGTGCAGATGAGGGACTGACGAATTGCCTGGCACCGGTTATTAATGAGCTCAATGATCAGCATGATAATCAAGGGGCCATGCCTGGGATAGATGACCTGGGGAATATCCGTGTGGATGTTGTGCTTCTTTAGGGTGATTTGATGGCTAATGCGGCGAAATTTGTCGTTTGTTATTCCCTGGGGACCGGCGCTGGGTTTGATGTTCAGCTCTCGAGCCTGAGTCGCCAGATATGCGAGGATTTTTCTGAAATCCTCGCATTGAATGACGGTTTCGTTACAGTGCCACAAATGCTCGTCGTTCGTGAGCAGGGAGAGATCGCATATACCATTTCGAAAAATGCATGTGCTTTTGCGGTTTTTTATTCTCTCCCGGAAACACAATGGATTTTGGATGCTACTCGCGCTATTCGGGGCGATATCGCCTTGACTGGGCGTATCATGGACGACGAAAGCGGACTCATCCTGAGTGTCAATATGGTCGATATTGCCACAAAAGATCTGCTCTTTTGTGGATATGAGACTTGCCCGAGAGAAGAGATTCATTTGGCGATTGCACGGCTTGGAGCCCGTGTTTTGAGCCATTTTACTGAGTATTCTATGCAGGCATGGCTGCCCCGGGCGACAGAAATGCTGGGAACTCAGAATTTTTATGCTTACTCCAACTGGATGAGCATGCGTGAGTTGGAGCGCAGAGCACAGCGTGAAGGAATGCATCCCCCGCTCGGACGTATGGTTGAACACCTGACGTATGCTTTGAATGCAGATCCTCAATTTTCCCGGGCTGGTATCAAGCTGTGCGATGTCATGGGGAGACAGCTCGAAAAACAGCAATATGAGTTCATTCTGCGTTATCTGATGAGCCATGCCAATGACAATGAAGCACTCTCGCTCATTGTTGTTCAAAGCCTTGCACGTCTTGGACGTCGATCTGAAGCTGAGAATCAACTCAATTCCATTATTGAAAAACATCCTAAAAATGGTCTCTTTTGGTTAATGCGCGGTTGTTTGCGTACCGATGAACGACTTGCCAACAGAGATCTCGATGAAGCCCGCCATTTGCTTGGAAATGATTTTAACGGATGCAGGGCAGCAGTTGACAATGCACTGCTCAATGTTACCGGCGTTTGATTGGAGCAATGATGATGCTTTGTAATGAGCAGGAGCTTTACTGCTTGCTCATGCAATAATCATATTGAAGTGATGTTCTGCATCTGTATATAATATATAATTGAATTACATGCTTTGTATTAATAGCTGTTCCTCGTTATTCATAAAAATAGAATATTGATGTATTCATTTTTTACTTTTTCAAAAAGATAAAAAAGATCTTATGTCAGATAATTACAAGTGTCGTTAAAAAAAAGTCATTTAAAATGTGAGATGCCGATTAAAATCCGCTATATAGTAAAACCAGCAGTATGAGTTTTCCATGATAGGAGAAATGTCATGAAGCCTGTGAAACGATTTCTTGCATTGGTTGTAATTGGTATGTTGATGACTTCGTGTGCCACCTCAGTGGATGAGGAGGAGAGTAAACCTCACGGTCCAGGGACTCCCGGCACACCAACGACGCCTACACCATCTGATCCGTCGGCTCCGATCCCCTCAACCCCAGAGCAGCCGACCCCATCTAATCCTGGAACACCTTCAACACCGGTTGCTGTCCCCAGCATTTCTTTGATGGTACCAACGAGTGGCAAGGTGGGGACAGAGGTGACTATCCGTGGTCGGAATTTAGAGAACACTAAGCAGGTTTGCTTTGCAACCCAGTGTACTGCGCCGACTTCAGTTACTGCGGATGCCATCACCGTAAAAGCACCCGAGATGACGGGGGCTGT
>JAGACY010000294.1 GCA_017613855.1 Pseudomonadota bacterium | reverse complement strand
ATTCCATATCAAATCTATGTCATTTATCGTGCTCGCGACATTATTGGGTTCAATGGCAATGACCATGCATTTTATGATATGGGAATCCATTCGCCTGCCCGATTCTCCCATCCCAGCGGCCTGTTTTGTTCCGACCGAAGATACCCGAGAGCTTACGAAAGACCAGGATATGACCTGTATTTGGGCTCATCCTGGGAAATTTCCGCCGGTACGCGTGCCGTATAACCATTTTCTAGGCCGCTGCTGCATTTGGGAAATGCCCGAAAGCGGGACCTTTTGGCTCATTGGCGAATCTGTGATGAGCGAAATCATCCAGGTGTGGGTCGATTCGGATGTGTATCGAAGTACGACCGAATTTGAGCTCAAACCCGCACAACTGCTCGATGTTCTTGTCGTCGACGAGCATACGCAGGAAACGATCGAAAACGCACGCGTCACGATTGCGAACGATGCCGTCCATCTCGTTTCGTTCACGCGCATGACGGACGAAGACGGCTATGCGGTCATTCCCGTTTTGCCGCTCAAAGATTATGTGATGAGCGTGCGCGCCGATGGTTATCTGGCCCCGAACCCGATGTTTTTTACCGCGCTGCCCGATGACATGCCCAAAGCCGTCATCGAACTCGACCCTGGGATTGAGATTCGCGGGAAAGTGACCGATTTTAATGGCAATCCAGTCAATAATGCACAACTCCACGTCGAAATCGAACGAACCACCGGTGGAACCTGGAATTCGGATATAGACCTGCCGCGCGCCATTTCTGCAGTTGCCACGCAAAATGAAATCTGGTCACCCTCACGGGGGTCTTACCAAACTGATGAGCGCGGCCTGTTCCGCCTGCAAACGCTGCCCAGAGGCAAAACACGCATTTATGCATCCCATGACCAGTTTGCACCTTCGGAATGGGAAAAATTGGATACGACCGAAAATACACCTTCGGATGGCGTGCCTCTGGTTTTAAAGCCAGCCAAACGCGCATGGCTTCGAGTTGAAAACACTCAGGGAGCTGCTATCGAATCGACTGTCACCATCTTTGAGCGCACGACGAGACAGGAAATTGCGCAAATCACCACGCCTTCTTCGGGGGCTGCAGACGTGACAAGACTCCCGGAACATGCGCGTTTTTTAATTACATCCGATCTTTATTATCCCAAACAAATCGATAAGGATATTCAGGATGACGATGAAATCACCGTGACGCTCGACAAAACCACCGAAGGCCGTGTCAGTGTTGAAATCAGTGACGGCAACGGCCCGATGGGCAATGTCACTTTGAGTCCGGCAAGCCTCGACATTCGCAAACAGCACCCACTGTGCCTGGCCAAAACACAGTCGGATGGCACAGCTACCCTCGAATCCTGTCCCGAAGAATTCTGGCTCGACATCTATCATACCGACTTCGCAAGAAGTATGATTTATGTCAATTCAAAGGATTATTCGGATAAGAAATTCATATCATTATCACCGGGAGAATCGGTTCACATCGATATGACCGATGTCGAAACACACGAAGCAATCCCGGATGTTTCCTGCAAGATAACGACCATCTTTAGTTCGGGAAATGAAAAATATTCACTCAAGGAAGAGTTTTCGGCGGCAAACGGACAGCTAAAACTCGAACATCGCCCCCTGACGGAACATGCGCTGCAATGTTCAGCACCCCATCGTCCCGGCATTCAAGTCACCTTTACTCCCCCCGAAGTTCCTCAAAAATTGGAATTTGCCCATGCCATATCAAGATCAGCCGTCATTACCGATAGCCTGGGCGGCGCGGTTTCTTATGCAAGTGTGCTGGTCAATGGTGAAATCCATGAATCCGATTACGAAGGTGAAGTCCATCTTACGGGCATGCCAAATGCAACCATTGAGGTATTTCACTGGCAGCATGGGCATGCCAAATCTACCCTTACCGAAGGCAGTTCCCAGTTGGAGATTCGTTTGCCGGATCATCCGAACGAAGATATCATCAAGTGCATGCAGGAATCCCATCATATACAAACCAGTATTGATGGTGCAGCCATTCTCATTGACCAGATCGAGTTGCCCAAAGGCCTAAAACGCGGAGATGGCGTCGAGCGATGCAGTTCCCGGGAAATTGTTGTCGTTCGAGATGGCAGGAGAATTGTGATCAATTAGTAATGCGCAATGCGCAATGCGCAATTGGGATGCAAAACTAAAGGGCAGCTCTGATTAATGCGGAATGCGGAATTGTTTTAATTCGCAATGCGCAATGCGCAATGCGCAATTGAGATGCAAAACTTAGGGGCGACTCAGATTAATTCGGAATGCGGAATTGTTTAATTCGCAATCATTCAAATTTTTTCTGCTGAAAAAATGCCGATTCTCATAGGGACGGATACAGATTCACCTTGGAAATAATGGTGGAAAGCCCTCACAAGGTTGGTCAAAAGCGATTTATAATCGACGCCTGGAGCATACATATTCAGGCAATACCCAAGATAGTGGGATTCAACCAAAGATGAAAAAAGAAGCTGCTCTGCGGTTTGGAAATTCAGGACCAATTCTACTAATTGTTTATTTTTGAGCTCAAAGCCGTTTTGTTCAATGCACTCTATTACGGAATCCTGGTACATCACATCCGCGAACAAATCCTTTTGCGCTCGGGATGCATTGGGATTGAGTTTGAATAGGCATTCATCGAAAATATCGAAAAACTGCGGGAATGTTCCTTGAATGGGTACCGAGCAGACGATGTGTCCCCCGGGGCGGAGTACGCGCCAGTAGGACGATAAGACGTCATTTAAACGAACCAGCGTACTCATGCCGATTTCGGTTAAAATGAGATGGAATATATTATCGGAATAATTGAGCTGAGCTACATCTTGTGTCGAAAAAAACAGGTTTACACCTACGCTTTGTGCACACTCCCTTAGCATCTCAAATCGGGCATTGGTCGCATCGACGACCATGATTTTTCCTGGATGCTCAAAAAACTCTAACAAGCGCATTAAAAAAAACTTGAACCGGAGTTCTGGCATCAAAATGATTGGAGATTTGGGCACACCCAATTCCAAACACATATTGAGCAACGGATCATCAACCATAGGGGACCATACAGGACCAACCCAATTGGCATCTATAATTTGCTGCCGCGCTTCGCGCTCAGCCATTTGCGCTTGTTTGTCCATGTTATCCCGTCGTTCAATCGTCAAAAATGAGAAAAGCTTGCATCAACACGCTGCGATAGTTCACCCCGTTCGAACCATTCGACATTTTTCGAGTCGGTGCACACTCCAATTTCATAACATGGTACTTGATGGGTGCAAGCGTATTTTTGAATTTTTGCAACATTTTGGGGGGATGTCGTCAGAAGCAGTCCGAAATCTTCACCACCACAGAGCATCTGATCTATCGGATCGATGTTGATTTCTTTACAAATCTGAACCAAATCCCCATCGGGAACCAGCCCCCCAAGATCCACGCGCGCGCCACAATGGCTTTGTTTCATCAAACGCGGAAGATCTGTCCGAATGCCATCCGAAATATCCATCATGGCATGGACAAGTTGCTGACGGGCAATGTCGGGGCCGAGGTTTGTCAGTGCATGAGGTCTGCAAAATGCCTTCAAATAAGGCGCATACGCACTCTGACTGCTGCACTTTTTATCGAAACCACGTCGAAACAGTTCCAAACCTACGGCCGACATCCCTAAACGTCCCAAAGCCAGAATGACATCCCCGGGTTTTGTACCGCTTCGCAAAACCACAGGCCATGCCGACTTTTGAGACAAGATTGTAATTGAAAAAAAGACCTGCGGACTTCGGACAACATCGCCGCCGATGAGCCAGCAATCCGAAAGTCCATGTTCCTGTATGCAATCTCTGATTGCCTGAATAGCGCTTAAAATCTCATTAAATTCAAGTTCCCCGCGCAGCCCGAGTGCCAGTGTAAAAGGTCCGGCATACGCCCCCATCGCGGCAGCATCACTCACATTCGACGTCATGCACCGATAAGCGGCATCGGCGAGTGACATCCAACTCAAATCAAAATGTACACCTTCGACAGAAGCATCGGTCGTGATGAGCTCAAGCCCCGGCTTTAAAACCGCACAGTCATCGCCAATCCCGCAAGGTGCCAAATCCTCACGGGGCGGGAAGATTTTCTGAATCGCCTGAATGACTTGTTCTTCTGTCCAGCGTGACATTTTTAATTCGCAATTCGCAATTCGCAATTCGCAATTAGGATTCAAAACAGAAGTGTAATTCTAAAGCTCGAGAAACTCCATTCTTTAGGAATAACCTAAAGGATGCCCTGATCATTGCCAATTGCGCATTGCGCATTATTACAGAATTCTGTCCAGGCAGCGCTTAAAGAAGCCATCTTTCTTGGTATTATCCTGCGCTTTGGGAACGCGATTATGGCTTTGCAGCGTCGGTGTCGTCTTGAGTTTTACGCACTGGCTGTTAAATGGCTTTCTTGCCGAACGCTCGCTGGCCAGCTGGCTTGAGCGAACGCGGCGCACGGCGCGCTGGGAAGACGGCGTCAGATGTGACATTTGGTTTGCAGCAGCGGCAGCCGCGGCAGCGCCCATACTGGCATCGAATTTCTGTGTTTTGGCATTGGCAATCTGTGCCGCATATTCTTCAGCCGTTGGCGGTGTCGACGTCCTCACAGTCCATGCATCGCCTGCTTCGCGGCGGCGGCATTCGATCGGATCGAGGAATGCTTCGAGTGCACTGGCCAGTTCATTGACATTCTGATAACGCGCCGAAGCTTTCTTTTCGACGCATTTCATAATGATTTCCTTGAGCATCGAAGGCACTTTGTCGTTCATCGGCGGGAACGGATTATTGATGTGCATCATCGCCACATCGAGTGCTTTCTTGCCTCTGAATGGCGCATCGCCTTCGAGCATGGCATACATCACGCAACCCAAAGCATAGACATCGCTTCGGCCATCGAGTTTTTCGCCCTTAGCCTGTTCGGGGCTCATATACTCGGGCGTACCGCAAACGACGCCGCCGCGCGTAATCTGCTCGGCGCTCTCGGGACCGCTCACGACCTTGGCGAGCCCAAAATCAACGACTTTAATGCGCAGATGCGGACCGGGGTTATGCATAATGAAGATGTTTTCGGGCTTGAGATCGCGATGAATAATGCCCTTCATGTGTGCTTCGGACAGCGACCAGGCAACCTGCAGCGCCACACGCGTCGCCGTAATAGGCGACAATTTCTTCTTGATGCGCATAATCTCGCGCAAATCTTTACCATGCAGCCATTCCATGACCAGGAACATAAACCCGTCTTCGGTCACGCCATAATCGATCAATTCGATGGTGTTGGGGTGCATCAAACGACGAATGGTGCGCACTTCACGCTTAAAACGTTCAATGGCAACGGGATCGCGCTGCAGCGACGAACGCATAATCTTGAGCGCCACAAGCTGCTGCTGCTCCAAATCGGTCGCCAAATAAACGAAACCCATGCCACCGGCCGCAATGAGCCGTTCTACCCGAAATCGTTCACCAAAAACGTGTCCCGCCTGAAAATCTGCTGCCGGATCGTGTTCTTCTAAATGCTTGGATGCCACCATATCTCACCTTCATTGAGTATTGCACTCTTTGAGTGTTGGTTATCACGATGCGTCCTCATGACGTCTTTGGTGATTGTCTCACATCTGGGCGTGTTGGCAATTTTCTGGGGTATGTTTTTTCTGAGTATTAAAATGAAGGCGTGACCTATGCGCCAGCGCATACGGCCTGCGTTTGCGGCCTATGGGCGTGCGCTGCAGCCCATACGGCCGCCCTGCCGCTCGCTATTGGCACGCCAATACGCGAGCGGCTTCATCGTTTGCATACGAATACACAAAAAACGCGGCGTATTGCGAAGCAATAGCCGCGTTCAGCGAGCGTAGGGGCGACCCTTCTGGTCGCCCCAAGCAAGTAGAGACGTGTCGTGACACGTCTCT
>JAGACY010000040.1 GCA_017613855.1 Pseudomonadota bacterium | reverse complement strand
TATAAAGATAGTTCAGTGATTAAAGCGGCATGTACTGAGAATATGACTAAGGAAGAAGCCTGCGGCGCATCAGCCAATGAAGGTACGTTCTGTGAAGAAGATGCAGATCAGGGATGGCTGACGACTTATGCCTGCATGAAGTCTACAAATAATGAAGATATCGTTGTTATAAGCAAATTTGAAATGTGCGATCTGGATTATGGCTGTCAGGATGACAGAACCTGTGAATAGTCTATAATATATATTAAAGTTTTATAAATAGCCCCATTGCCTGGGGCTATTTTTTACTATGTGTTTGATAGCACTATTTCCCTTACACAATTTGCAATTACTCAGACATTTCCTAAGAAATCTCTAAAGAATTGAAATTTTTTTAGCTTCAGAGATACATTTATGGTGTGCAAATTCAATTACGCATTACGAATTATATAATAATGCCATTCAAATGGTCGATCTCATGCTGAATGATTTGTGCTGTCCATCCGGAGAATCGCTTTTGATGTGATTGCATGTTTCGATCTTGCCAGCGGACCTTGATATATTGATATCGTTTTGTCGGGCGTTGTCCCTGCAGGCTCAGACAGCCTTCGGTCGTTTCGTAGCTTCCCGATTGCTGTGTGATTGCGGGGTTGAACATTTCCATATATTCGCCTTCGTTATCAAAGGCAATGATGGCTTTGGGGACACCAATCATATTGGCAGCCATGCCTACGCAGCTTTCATGGTGTGCCTTGAGTGTGTCCATGAGATCGTCAGCAGTGTGAATATCGTCTGCAGTTGCCGGCGATGCTTTTTGCTGTAGAATTGTGATATCCTTGTTGATTTCGCGAATCATGCATCAGGCTCCTTTGCATTGACTGGACAGTGAGAACTCACTGCAATGTCTGTATGCCATATCAGGAAATTCAATGCCGGCAAACAAGAATCTGTCCCATTTCGTGCATAAAAAAAGTGCCGGCACGTATTTGGCATAAGCCAAATAGTGACGGCGCACCGACGTATTCGGCTGTGCCGAAAAGGAGGTGCCATCAAAAAAAAGGAATAACCCCAAATAACAAGGCGTTTTATGAGTCGAATGCGGAGAAACACTTGATTTTTCGCGCATATACCTTTAATAAGCAAAAACTCGTATGCGCATGTTTTTTATGTGTGCAGAGTGCTAGTTCAATTTTTAGGAGTAATTCAATGAAAAGATGGTTTCTTTCTGGTCTTTTAGCTTGTGGTTTGGCGTTCGGTTATGCCGCTGATGCATGTGCTGAGCTCGTTGTTGGCGTCGTCGATATGATGGGCGCTGTCGAAAAAACTGAGTCTGATGGCGTGCTCAAAAAACTCAAGAATGAGGCCGAGAGCAGACAGAAAAAACTTAAAAAATCCGAAGAAAAAGTTCTCGCTTTCCAGCAGGAAATTAAAGAGAGCCAGTCGGTTTTAAGCGAAGAAAAACTTCGTGAAAAAGCTGCCCAGTACCAGCAGATGATGATCGAGCTTCAGCAGGAAATGCAGACCTACGAAAAAGAAATGCTCGAGATGAGAAATAAACTGCTCGGTGAAGTTCAGAAAAAGATGACCTCCATCGCTTCTGATATCGCAAAAGAGAGAAAAATTGATCTTTTGATCGAAAGAAATGAAGGTGGTGTCGTCTATTACAAAGAATCATTCGACATTACCGATGAGCTGATTAAACGCTACAAAGCAAAATAATTAGTAATTTGTAATTTGTAATTTGTAATTGTTCAGGTATTTCCGAGAGTGTCTCTAAAGTATCTATAATGCTTTAGGCATCTGGAATCAGGAATGGCAATTATTTTTGTAATATTCCTTTGGTAAGATTACCTCCAATTGCACATTGCATATTACCCATTCAATGGCGCCCCCCTCATAGGGGCGCTCGTTTTTTATATAGAGATGAAAATGCGGCACTATTCCATTTTGTTCATTTTATCTGTTGTTGTTTTGTCTGCATCGTGCAATGCGCCTAAAGAACAGGATAAAACGCCGGGACTTAAGAATATGGCTCCGCCATCCATTTCCGAATCCGTTCAGGATGGATTGGATGTCGAGCCCAATAATACGACTTTGCAGGCCATCGATGTCACGCTGACCGGAGATGCCATGCAGTGGTCCGGCGAATTGACATGGGATGATGTGGATGTCTGGAAAATTAAGGCAAAGACGGGTACCGTTGCGGATATCGTCCTTATTCCGGAATCAGAATTTGATATCATTGCGGATTATTCTTTTTCGGGCAATGAGAGCGACCGCAAATTTTATGATTCTGATGCCGCATCACAAAATGAACTCATTCCGAACATTCGCCTCACACCTCAGGGAGGCTATCTGACCGTCAAAGCCCGGATGGATGAAAATCATGCACCGGTTCGCTATCGTGTCATGATGACGCGCATTTCCGTTGCAGATGATGCGCTTCCCGAAGGTGAGATCAATGATCGCAAAGAGACCGCACTCTCTTTGACATTGCCGGTCAACGTCGATGGAACACTGTATCCTTCGGGCGATGTCGATTATTATCGTTTGCCATTGCGATCGGCCGCCAATGTCGAGTTTGTTCTGCCGGATGGCGCGATTGAAGTTGCCATTGAGAATAATGAAAAGGTGATCTGGTCGATGCTGAGTAAATCGGCTCAGACACTTCATTCCGATTTGCTGACCACGGACTTGCAGGATGTTTACATTCGTTTAACGACTTTCGAGCCGATTAAGAATGTTCTTAAATATCAAATTCGCGTCACCACTCCCGAAACGTTGCCCGACGAAATTGAACCCAATAATACGGTCGATAAGGCCCAGGTCATTCAAAGCGATCCGCAGTCACTGAATCTATCTTTGCTCGATGATGCCGATGTCGATATTTATAAAC
Source organism: Pseudomonadota bacterium (assembly GCA_017613855.1). The sequence continues at coordinate 1,925 of JAGACY010000040.1, read as the reverse complement.
TCATTCTTTCACCCGAAAAAATATATCGTGTGCGGCTTTCCGGAATTCAATCGGGAGAAGCTTCGATTCAGCCCATCAATTCGAGTGGTGCTTTGAGGAATGATGTACTTTTCGATAGCCAGATAATTTGCGATGCATCCACGCAGGAAGAAAATGCCCTTTGGGTAAAAGTACTTCCGGGAACTGCTCAGTCATGGCCGCTGAACTACCATCTCAATCTGGATGAAGAAGCCAAAGAGAATGTAGAAACGGAGCCAAATCAAACCCGTGACCAGGCTTTACCTTTTGTACTGGATAAAACCATCTTTGGACATATCTATCCGGCAGGCGATATCGATTATTATCGCATCGAGCTGCCATCCTATCCCAAATTAGCCGGAGCCATCGGGAAACTCAATATCGACATCGAAGCGGGATATGTGAGCCAGCTGGCGTTGAAACTGACAGATCGCGAAGGGTATGAAATCAGCAAAATAAGTAATGATCATCTGGGAAAACCAATGCACCTGTCTTTTGATGCCCCCAATGGGATGTATTATCTGGAAGTATCGGGTGCCGGTGATAACTGCCTCAAGCCTTATGGGCTTAAAATTTCATTCGAGCCAAGTGAAGAAGCATTGCTTTCAGCACTGGCCAATGAACCGGCTGCTGTCCCAGGAAATCCCGCGCCAGCGGAGCCTTCTCCAGCAAATCCCACGGCTGCACCAGCAAATCCCACGGCTGCACCAGCAAATCCCACGGCTGCACCTGCAAATCCCACGGCTGCACCAGCAAATCCCACGGCTGCACCAGCAAATCCTACGGCTGCACCTGCACCGGGGAATGCGGAGCCTTCTGCTGCACAAGTGCCTGATATTCCTCTGGATGCACTCATTAAAGCTGCCGAACAGGGGGATGCTCAGCCTGCAGCCGAGGTGCCGCAGAAACATGATGATGATGACGCGTTTTAATTCGCAATGCGCAATGCGCAATTCGTAATTCGCAATGCGTAATTCGTAATGCGTAATGCGTAATTATTTAGATATTCTCAAGGTATCATCAAAAGAATAGTGGCATTTATAATGTGCAATTCGTAATTCGTAATGCGTAATGCGTAATTATTTAAAAATTCTCAAGGTATCATCTAAAAAATAGGGGGCATTTATAATGCGCAATTCGCATAGCGCATTGAACAGATACTGCCGTATGAAAACATTCATCCATCTCATCATAGGCTTATTGCTCTTTGTCTGGCAGCTCCCGCAATGTCTGGTGGGGATTGGGGTGATATTGTTTTATGTTCTTTCTAAAAAAGATATTCGATATCAAGATGGTATTGCCGTGGTAAAACAATTCCCTGCCGGTGGTGTCAGCCTCGGGGAATTTATTATTATTCATCATTATTGTGATGACGAAGAGACGCGCAAGCATGAACTCGGGCATCGCAGGCAATCGCGCATGCTCGGGCCTTTGTATTTATTGATTGTGGGCATTCCTTCGGTTTGCCTGTGCCTGCTGGCGAAAAAATCCAAAAGGATTAATTCGACTTATTTTGAACATTTCCCCGAGAATTGGGCGAACAAGCTGGGGGGCGTGGGGAATGCAAAACTAAAGTGTGACTCTGAAGCTAAAGGTGAATGACTTTCATAATTCGTAATTCGGAATGCGGAATTGGAATGCAAAACCTAAGGTGATGATCTGAGGCTAAGGGTAAATGGTCTTCAAATTAGCAGTGAGCAGTGAGCAGTGAGCAATTGGAATGCAAAACCAGAGAAAGACTCTGAAGCTAAAATAACTATCATTCTTTAGGAATAATCTTGAGAATCCCCCTTGCTAACTGCTAACTGCTAACTGCTAACTGCTAACTGCTAACTGCTAACAGTTTTCTGGCATTTCTTGCAAATCCCGACGATGACCATTTGCTTATGGGTGACCTGAAATCCCTC
>JAGACY010000293.1 GCA_017613855.1 Pseudomonadota bacterium | reverse complement strand
TGGGGCTGCAGCAGGAGCAGGTGCTGGGGCTGCGGCAGGAGCGGGAGCCGGAGCAGGTGCTGGGGCTGCGGCAGGAGCGGGTGCAGGTGCGGGAGTCGGAGCGGGTGCTGCACCATCGGGAGCTGCGCCAGGAGGCAGCGGTCTATGGGGGGCACCATCGGGACGTCCTACGGGACGAGGACGAGGCTGACCGGGACGGGGCGCTATCTGGCGATCACCGGGAGCACGTCTGGCAGGAATGGCACCACGTTCAGGCCGTGCTGGCGGAGGTGTCACTTCGTGTGCAGGTGCAGGTGCAGGTACGGGGGCTGCTACTTGAGCAGGGGCACCCGCTGTGGGCTGATCCACGGCAGCTTTGGATGCCTGAAGACCTGCAAGCGTAGGAGCCAGAACGAGAGCAATAACGCTCATCAATTTGATGAGGATGTTGATCGAAGGACCGGCTGTATCTTTGAACGGATCGCCAACGGTATCACCGACGACTGCGGCTTTGTGAGCATCCGAACCTTTACCGCCATGATTACCGCTTTCGATGTATTTCTTGGCATTATCCCATGCACCACCGGCATTGGCCATAAAGATGGCGAGGACGACACCGGTAATCATAACACCGACGAGCATACCACCGAGGATGGCACCTTTGGTATCGAGAACATAGTCGAGAAAAGCAGCAACCAGAGGCGCGCAAACGGCAATGATGCCAGGAGGAATCATCTGTTTGATAGCGGCTTTGGTGGAGATTTCGACGCAGCGATGATAGTCGGCTTTGACGCCTTCTTTACCTTCACGAAGGCCTTCGATTTCTCTGAACTGACGACGGACTTCTTTAATCATATCCTGAGCGGAACGACCGACAGCCAGCATTGCGAGTGCACTGAACCAGAAGGGCAGCACACCACCGATGAAGAGGCCGATGACGACGAGTGGATTCATGGCATCGATGGCGGTAAGTCCCATAACCTGAGCATAGGCAACGAATAGGGACAGAGCCGTGAGGGCTGCAGAACCAATGGCAAAACCTTTACCGATGGCGGCAGTGGTGTTACCAACGCTATCGAGTTTATCGGTGCGTTCACGAACTTCGTGGGGAAGACCGCTCATTTCGGCAATGCCACCAGCATTATCTGCGATGGGGCCATAAGCATCGACGGCGAGCTGAATACCCGTTGTGGCGAGCATACCGAGAGCGGCCAGAGCGATACCATAAAGACCGCTGCACAGATAGGCAATGAGAATGGCAACGGCGATCAGGGCAACGGGAATGACGGATGATTTCATACCGACGGCGAGACCCTGAATGATGTTGGTTGCAGAACCTGTTGTAGAGGATTCGGCAATGTCTTTGACGGACTGATAGGAATCGGAGGTGAAGACCTCGGTGAATTTACCAATCAAAACACCGCAAATCAGGCCGCCGAGAACGGTCAGACCAATGTGATAATACTGAATGGCGAATCCGTCACCCCAAACTTGATGGTTCACAATGAGGCCACCTTTGGGAAGCACGATAGCGGCAATGGCAAAAACGAGTGCAGCCGTAATAATAGCGGCAGTTGTCGTACCACGGTCAAGTGCTTTTTGGGGATTGGATTTGTCGCTGTTACTGCGAACGAGGAAAGTGCATGCAACACTGACAATAATACCGGTTGCGGCAATGATGAACGGAAGGACGACTGCTTCGAACTGGCCCTGGCCAGCTTTCCAGATGGCAGCACCGAGCACGGCAGAACCGATGATGGAACCAACATAGGATTCGAAGAGGTCAGCACCCATACCGGCGACGTCACCGACGTTGTCACCGACGTTATCGGCGATAACTGCGGGGTTACGGGGATCGTCTTCGGGTAAGCCGGCTTCGACTTTACCGACAAGATCGGCACCGACGTCTGCTGCTTTCGTATAAATACCACCGCCTACACGAGCAAACAAAGCAATCGAGGATGCACCAAAGCTAAAGCCTGTGAGTACTTCCAGGATTTTCTGCATGCTCTCACCAACGAAGATGATTTGCGTATAAAGCAGGAACAGGCAGATAATGCCCAACAGACCTAAACCGACGACGGTCATACCCATAATGGCACCACCGCTAAAGGCAACGGCGAGTGCTTTCTTAAGGCCATCTTCGGCAGCATGCGCGGTACGAACATTCGCTCTTGTGGCAATCTTCATACCAAAGAAACCAGCCGTAGCGCTGCAAAGTGCACCGACGATAAAGGAAAAGGCTACAACCGAACTGCTGTGTTCATTGCCCATATTGACCAATGCCAGCAATGCGGCAACGATCAAAACGAAGATGGCCAAAACCCTGTACTCGGCTTTTAAAAAGGCCATTGCTCCTTCCTGGATGAACGAGGCAATTTCCTTCATGCGCGACGAACCGGGATCCTGTTCCGAAACCCACTTGGCCTTTACAATTGCGAAGATCAAAGCAATGATCGCAGCAATTGGAACGCCAGCGCTGACCAGATAATCAATACTAGTCACGACTCTCCTCCTCTTTCTTTTTGGCTTTAAACAAGCCGTTGCAAAAACGCATCGAAGCCTGGGGCCCACTGGTTATGAACGTTTGTAAGGCCTCAACTCCGATATTCAGGGTATTGTTAAGAATTTCCTCATCAGAAGCCAGGAATTTGCCCAAAACATAGTTGATGACATCTCCATGTTCGGGGCGTCCAATTCCAAAACGAAGACGAGAAAACTCATTGCTTCCTGTCAGTTCTATGATGGATTTTAATCCATTGTGACCGCCTGCACCGCCTCCTGTTTTGACGCGTACATCCCCTAAAGGCAAGTCCAGCTCATCATGAAGGATTAGCACGGACTCTATGGGAATATGATAAAATGACATGCAGGCTACGACGCTTTTTCCGCTCAAATTCATATAGGTCTGGGGTTTAAGCAAAAATATGGAGCGGCCAGACAGGCGGATCGTCCCAAATATGCCCTGAAATTTTGCCTGAGTCATAGAGGCACCACAGTGCCCGCAAAATTTATCCATCAGCATAAAACCTGAGTTATGCCGTGTCGAAGCATATTCTGTTCCGGGATTTCCCAGTCCTACAATTAATAGCGTCTCATCACTCATATTCAAGCTCAAAAAGTCAGAATACTCAGAATGTACTTTTTACACCAATTTGCAAAACAGGGAAACTTTCTTTAGGGGCAAAAAAAAATCCCCTTCTCCGATATGGGAAAAGGGGACAAGTTCACTTATTGAGAGGATATGCCTCTCATGCATAAGACTTATGAACGGGGTGGAATAATCTCGGCAACGAGGAAATCACTCGAGAACACGAATTCGCAGCCAGCGGGGCGAGGAACAGCACTAATCTGAACGCGATCTTTGAGTCCCATCGGGGTGACATCGAAGACGACTTCGGTCGGAATGTCTTTGGGGAGACAGGAAACGACGACATCGCGGGCAGCAGAGCGGAGTTTACCACCGAGGCCAACGCCAGCGGCTTTACCGTCGAGACGGAGGGGAACCTTGACCAATACTTTGCGATCTGCATCAATTGTATAGAGATCGGCATGCAGAATGCGGCGCGAAACAGGATCACGCTGAACGGATTTCACCATGACATCGCGGCGAACTTCTTTGCCATTGTCGTCAACGACGAGGGTAATGATTTGATTGGGACCATAAGCCGTTGAAATGGCTTTGACCAGATCGGCTGGGTTGATTGTCGCAGAAATGGTATCAACGTGACGGCCATAGCAAACAACAGGAATGCTGCCGGCAGCACGGAGCTTGCGGCTTGCACCTTTTTTATTGGGAACGCGAATACAACCTTTGACTTCTACTTTATCCATAAAAAACCTCTGAAATGCAGCCCCAACAGATACACACGGTATCCCAACTGACTGCGCGTTTATCGGTGCGACCACCGCACCGGGGGACGCCTTCTAAAGGATTTTGTTTATCCCGTCAATAAATAATGCGAGGGCGTATGAAATAGCCCGAGCGCCATGTTGTAGCGCCGTAAGGCGCAAAACATGGCTCCAATAAACAATTATGCAGACACTGCAGGTGTCTCTTCAGCTTCTTTTTTAAGCGTTTCTTCCATCATTTGCGGCTCAAACTCATGATCCGATGCTGCCCCGCGCAATTTGAGCTTGTCGACGATGAGAATCAGGCCCGGCTGAATCATAAATGTCATCACAAAGCATGAGCTGATGCCGATAATTGCCAGTTCGCCCATCGTATTGAGTCCACCATGGCGGCTCATGATCATGCCGCCGAATCCGACGAGTGTCGTCGAGGAACTCATGAAAACAGGCCCAATGACGGCACGCACAGCCTCGAGTGTCGATCCGCGTCCCATGCGCTGATAGCGCTGATAAAGGTAAATCGCGCCATCAATACCAATACCGAGTGTAACCGGTAAGATCACGATATTGAACAGGCCAAGTTTTCCGTCAAAAAACATCAGAATCGACATGGTCAATGCGAGTCCTGAAAGCACCGGCAGCGTTACAATAATTGCAGAGGCAAGGTGTCGCTGCTGAATAATGGCAATCAGCAAAATGACGATGAGCGCAATCATCGAAATCTGCATGCCATCGGTTTGGACGAGATGAATCATATCCGAGTAGACAAATGCACCGGTTGCGGCAGTAATGCGTTTGCCATCGATGCGAATGCTTCGTGCATCGCGGGCCAGCATATCTGCCTGGTAGGCCTGGTACGTCGATGTCGTTTGATAGAGCATCGCAATATTGCCATAGGTATAGTCCACACTCGATCCCGGATGCGGAGGCAGCGGGTGTTCGCCGCTTTCCTTGAACATCAGTTTGATCCACTCGGGCAAATCCTCGACCGTCAGTGCCTTGTCGACCAGATATTTTCGGAACTCGCGGATTTTTTCTTCCTCATCATCAGGCAAAAAGCGGATATTCCTGTCGCTCGTGCGTTCTCGGATGCGTTCTATGGTTGCCAGCTTCTCGATTTGCTGCTCCTGCGTTCCGGGAAGGAAGCTAAAAATGGAAGCCATGTTCGAAATGGTATTGAGCTGCTTGCTGCTGCGCTGCGTGGGAATGGCTGGCCACAACCATTCCGGCAGGTAACCCGTCATCTGTGATACTGCCGGCAATGCGTTGGCTACCGTGTTTTCCTGAAGTATTTCCGGGAATGTAGCCGAAAACCAATTTGCCGTTTCCGGCATCGTCAAAACCAGTTTGCGATATAGTTTCAGCGACTGCGATTTTTCACTGCCATAAGTCGCATAAAGCGGAAGCTCATTATAAAGCTCATGAATCGGGGGCTGCATCTTGGTGATGGCATCCATCACGGGGAATGACCTTGAATTTCCCAGGTATGGAAGAACTTCGGGAAATGTTCGCGTCAGGAAGTTTCCGAAATTGGGCAGACCTCTCGACATGATCTTGCGCAGATTGAAATAGTCGACATATTCCTGATTGCGTTTAATCATCAGTTCAAGCGTTTCGACCTCTTCGAGATTATCGAGCATGGCCACTGTCGGAGATGAAGGACGCGAATAGGATTTGGTATATTCAGAGGTTTCGAGCACCTTTTGAGTGGAGGCTTTGGGATCGGCTTTGAGCTGAAGATTATAAAAATTCCCTTCAAACTGAATATTCGGCAGACGCGACACGCAAACGCCTGCAATAATGAGCCCGATTGCACATACCGCAATGACCGGTACACTGAGCTTTTGGTTCGTTTGGGTCGAGAGCGGAATCAATGGCTTCTTCTCTTTTATTTTAGATGGCCATATTCGTTCCATCACAATAATGAATGCCGGCAGAACCGTCGTCATAACACAAAAAGCGAGTAAAACGCCGATACCTGCAACAAAGCCAAACTGACTGAACCCTGGGAAACTGCCAAACATGAGTGTAAAAAATGCCGCCGCAGTCGTCAGCGCACCAAAAAACAACGACGATCCCGTCTCGACAATCGACACGCGAAGCGCGTCATGAACATCCTTGCCATGCCGTCGTTCGCTGATATAACGCGCATACAAATGAATCCCGAAGTCGATGCCCAATCCAATCAAAATGGCGAAAATAAAGGCCGTAATCAGGTTCAGGAAACCAATGGTCAGGAAAGTCAGGCCCAAAGACCACAGCGTACTCATGATCAATGGTATAAAAATGCGCAATGATGCCCGAATGGAACGGAAGAATAGCGCTATCAAAGCCAAAATGCTCAAGATCGTCACCGAGATGGATCTCACAATATCCGTGACAATCGCATCGTACTCGCTCTTCATGGCGTTGAGTCCGCCGCCGTATTCCACATCAATCGGCACGCCATACATGCTGGCATCCAGATCTTTGCGAAGCTGTTCGATCTTTTCGACTTCGCGCCGAACAGATTTGAGCCCGGTCGTCGATTGCTTAAAACGAACCTCCAGCGAAATCGCCCAACCATTCGATCCCATCGAATAAAGCGGGAATTCTTTAAAATTGGCCAACTCCGATGTACGATATTTTTCGATTATCTGTTCCTTTAAATCCGCACCCTCGCTCTTTTTGGCTTCGCCCGATTTTGCAAGCCCAGGCTTAAGATCATCGCATTCATGCTCATCATCCGCTAACATCATGCATGTTTTATATTTCCCGGATTGCTCCCTCGCTTCTGTCAGCGTTTCATCAATTTCCTGATAGGCCTGTTCCAGTTCTTCATTCGAGGCATAGAGAATGATGTTGTTCTCAAAGAACGATTTGTCATTGTAAAATCCGACATTTCCAATCGAATCGAGCGAGCGCAGAATGTCTACAAACTTTCTCGAATACAGTATCAGGCCGTTGTCGCACCAATTCTCCCCAATCGGCGGATCTTCCCGCAAAAAGTGTTCACCTTCGCCAAGGCTGGCAAGGCATTGCTGGTATTCTTCGCTCGATTTCGCTTCTTCCGAAAGCGGCTTCAGTTCCGGCGTTTTCAGATAAATATTCAGTGTCTGAATACTGCCGACGCGATCTGCAATCGCATAGGTATCCTGAACCACCTGGGCGTCCTGTGGCATCAATTCTTTAAGGTCACTGCGAATGTCGAATTTAAGCGCAATGCTTAGAACTGCCAGAATCGTTAGCACCACGGCCACAATCAGATATATGCCGGGATGCTTAATGACGTTTTCTATGATGGGCGAAAAAATTTTCTGGGAATTAAATTTCATGCCATTGCTCTGCGTGATGAATGCGATGACGCGCAGCTATCGACTGCGTCGATACGCTTTGCGCCTGCGTGCTATCGGCTTTGCCGATACGCACTTTGGGCCAGTCTATCGGCAATGCCGATACGCCTGGCCTTTATATAATTAGCTATGCGCAATGTGCAATGTGCAATCTTGATTTAATTCGGAATGCTGAATTCCAAAGGCGGAATAAACACGTCATTCCCAGGATTGCTGCCAGTCATCCTCGGGGATGGTATGGCACTAAGCTTTGTCGTCTGTTTCTGCGACAGAACGGGATATCTCGATTTTCAGGATACATCGTTCATTGGCCTGCCGGACGACAAAGTGAAGCCCTTCTGCATCAACTTCATCGCCGACGACGCCTACTCTGCCCAGTTGATAGGTGACCAAACCGCCAATCGATTCGTAATCGGGATTCTCTTCGAGCTCGATATCAAAATGTTCCGCAATTTCTGAAATATTGGTGCGGGCATCGACGAGAACGATGTCCTGTTCGGCATCAATGGGAACGATGGTGCGTTCTTCCGAATCATATTCGTCCTGAATTTCCCCAAAGAATTCTTCGACAATATCCTCAAGTGTCACAAGACCTGCAGTTCCGCCGAATTCATCGACGACAATGGCCATGTGAATATGCTCGCGTTTAAAGTCCTCGAAAATGGCGTCGATATGATTGGTTTCGGGAACAAAGAATGCCTCGCGGACGAGTGATTTGATGGTCGTTTTCTCGAGCGCTTCCTGGCGCGAACGCATGGCATAAAACTTTTCGACGAGATCTTTAAAGTAGAGCACACCCACGATGGTATCGATATTTCCGTCGTAAACCGGCAGGCGGCTGTAGCTTTCTTTAATAAAGAGCTCGAGCGCTTCGTTAAGTGGCGTGTCGACAGAGCAGGCGGTCAGCTCTGTTCTCGGGATCATGACTTCACGAACCGTTGTTTCGCTGTAGTCGATGGCCGATTTCATAATCCTGCTTTTGACATCTTCGAGGCCGCCGAGACGCGTCGATTCGTCGAGCATCACTTCGAGTTCTTCTTCAATTCTCTCGGCATCCGAAAATTTCTCATCGGGTGGCTTGACAAAAGGCGCCGCAATCTTTGTGACGATCCAGGAGACTGGTTTGAACAAAGCACAAAATGGTCTCAGTATCGTAAGCATTCTGCCGGCAATGATGCGTTCATCACCGCGTGCACAGATCCCGCCGAGCGCCGTATGGAAGGCAAAATAAATCCCGGCAAGGATAAGCCAGATCACCCAGGACTGAAGGTGAAGTTCCGGGATTGAAAGCAGAATATATCCGGTCCAGAACATGCCGACGACACTGGCAACTTCGAGAAAATGAAGGGTAATCCAGTAATCGTACGGATGTCGTACAAAGGATTCGAGTTTTTTGTGGCCCTCGTCGACGAGATGCTTAGCCCGGGCAATCCCGAGCGTAGAAAGCGCACGTGCACTGGTCGTGCAAATGACGACAAATGGCAGGCAGGCAATAAAGATGCACAGCGGATAAATCCAGGTATGCCAGTCGGAGAGGATGATGGGTGTGTCCATAAATTACAAATCCGGTTCGAGAAACATGGCATCGCCATAGCTATAAAACATATAGCCCATGTCAATGGCTTCCCGATAGGCAGCCATGATATTTTCATAGCCGGCAAAAGCACTGACGAGTACCATGAGCGTCGACCCGGGAAGATGGAAGTTTGTAATCATGGCATCGATCAGGCCAAACTTTCGGCCAGGTTTAAGGAAAATGTTCGTTTCATAATCGCCGGCAACAACCTTGCCAAATCGATCAAATTGGTCTTCGAGGCTGCGCACGACTGTAGTTCCGACGGCAATGATACGACCGCCCTGAATTCTGGTCGATTCGACAACTTCGGCAAGTTTTTGAGAAATCACATAATGCTCGGTATGCATCTTGTGATCGCTAAGCCTTTCGGTTTGGACAGGGCGGAATGTGCCGGTGCCGACATCGAGCGTGAGACGTTCGAACTGCACGCCCTTTGCACGGATCTTGGCAATGAGTTCATCGGTAAAATGCAGTCCTGCAGTAGGTGCGGCAACGGCACTGCCGGCATTGGCATAGACCGTCTGATAGAGCTCAGTATCGGATTCGTTATAGACCGCTTCGCCAAGTTTTTTGCGCTGTTTGACGATATAGGGCGGCAGCGGCAGCTGGCCAATGCGGTCGAGAATTTCAATAACGGGCTCATTGCCGAGAAACTCTACGTGGCACGGGGATGTGCGATCATCGGTCTCGCGGCTGAGGCGCACTTTGACAGATTCATCATTGACCGCAGTCAGTATTTCGCCTTCTGAAAGGTGACTCGCGCGGTAGAGACACTCAAAATGACGGCGCGGTGCGGTAATATCGTCGGTCATCAGAATTTCGATGACGCCGCCGGTGTCGCGATGGACGAAAAAACGCGCTTTTTGAACCGTCACATCGTTGACAATGACGCAATCTCCCGGACGCAGAATGTCAATAATATCGCGGAAAATCAGATGGCGCCGCTGCATGCCGTGTACAGTCATCAGGCGGCAGGCATCGCGAGGCTCGCGCGGATGGCGCGCAATCTGTTCTTCGGGCAGGATAAATTCGTAGGAGGATTTTTGATCGAGATCCATTTTGAATGCGGAATGCGTAATTGAATGACAATTGCCTAAGGTTAATTCTGAAGCTAAAGGTGAATGCGTTTTAAATTAGCAGTGAGCAGTGAGCAGTGTGCAGTTGAAATGCAAAACTAAAGGGCGACTCTGATTAATTTGTAATGTGTAATTTGTAATGTGTAATTGAGATGCAAAACCAAAGGGTGACTCTGAAGCTAAAAAACAACATTCTTCAGTATAAACCTTGAGAATACTCTAACTTCTAACTGCTATCTTCTAACTT